>JBFKCU010000001.1:0-44487 GCA_041620115.1 Burkholderiales bacterium
CATCGTATACGCCTGCACCGGGCGCAGTTTCCCCCGGTAATGATGATGCAGGAACTCGGCCTTATAGGCGGCCATGTCGGTGTGCGTGGGGCAATCGGTCCTGCAGCCTTTGCACGCCAGGCAAAGATCAAGCGCCTCCCGGACTTCCGTGCTTTGCCAGCCATCGCGGATGACTTCACCGCGGAGCATTTCGGCCAGCAGCCGGGCGCGGCCGCGTGTGGAATATCGTTCTTCGCGCGTCGCGCGGTAACTGGGGCACATGACGCCGCCGGCATGCGCGCGGCACTTGCCCATGCCGACGCAGCGTTCGATGGCACGATTGAAGCCGGCGCCTTCGCGACTGGCAAATGCGAATTGCGTAGCCGGGCGCTGCGGTTGATAGTCGGGACCGTATTTGAGGTTTTCGTCGGCGCGGTACGGATCAATCACCTTGCCCGGGTTCATGCGATTGTGCGGATCCCAAATGCTCTTGAATTCGCGGAAGGCCTGCATCAGTTCCTCGCCGTACATCACCGGCAGGAATTCGGCCTTGGCCTGGCCGTCCCCATGCTCACCCGAGAGCGAGCCGCCATATTTGACGACGAGCTCAGCGGCGGACAGCAGGAATTTTCGCCACGTCAGGATGCCCTCCGTCGAGCGTGTGTCGAAGGTGATGCGCGCGTGGATGCAGCCGTCGCCGAAGTGCCCGTAGAGCGAGGTTTCATAACCGTGGCGATCGACGAGGGCCTGGAATTCGCGCAGGTAATCGCCCAGCCGCAGTGGATCGACAGCGGCGTCTTCCCAGCCGACGACCGGGTCGGGCTGATCGGGGTGGATGGTCAACGCCGTCGCCGACGCGGCCGTCTCGCGGATGGTCCAGATGCGTTCACACATGGCCGGGTCGGTAATCAGCCACGACGAAGGTTTTGCCGTCTGTGGCGTGTCCGCTTTGCTGGTGTAATGCTCGACCAGCGCGGTGGCCTGCGCACTGGCGGCGTCCACGGTATCGGCGCCGAACTCGATCATGATCCAGGCGTTGCCCGGCGGCAGCAGCGCGATGTCATCGCCGCGCAGTCCGCGCTCGCGCAGGCCGCCGATGATGCGTTCATCGAGCCCTTCCGTGGCGATGGGTTTGAACGGCAGGATATCCGGTACGGCGTCCCCGGCCGCGTAAATATCGGGGAAGCCCAGCACCAGCAGGACGCGCTGCTGCGGGCTGTGGACCAGGCGCGTCTGCGCGCTCAGCGTGAATGCGCAGGTGCCTTCGGTGCCGACCAGCGCGCGCGCGACATTAAACCCGTTCTCGGGTAACAACTGGTCGAGGTTGTAGCCTGACACCCGGCGCTTGATTCTGGGAAAACGCGCGCGGATCAGGTCGGCATATTTGTCGCGTAGCGCACGCAAGCGGCTGTAGATTTCACCGCGGCGGCCGCCGCCGCGAATGATGCGCACCAGTTCATCTTCACTGGTCGGGCCTACGGTCAGCCGCAGGCCGTCGTACGTCACAATGTCCAGCGTTTCAATGTTGTCCACGGTCTTGCCGGCCATGACCGAATGCGCGCCGCAGGAGTTGTTGCCGATCATGCCGCCCAGCGTGCAGCGGCTGTGCGTTGCCGGGTCCGGACCGAAGGTCAGGCCGTGTTGTTCCGCAGCATCGCGCAGCGTATCGCAAACAGTCCCCGGTTCGACGCGCGCGGTCATCGCGGCCGGATTGATCTCGAGCACGTGATTCAAATACTTTGAGGTGTCGATGACCACGGCGACATTGACGCACTGGCCGTTCTGCGAAGTGCCGCCGCCGCGCGGCAGGACCGGTACGCCATGTTCGCGGCAGATGTCCAGCGTTTCGATGATGTCTTCGATATCGCGCGGGACGACCACGCCGATGGGAATCTGGCGGTAATTTGACGCGTCGGCCGAGTAGACCGCCCGCGATCCGGTGTCGAAGCGGACTTCACCCTTGATGCTGCGGGCCAACTGCGCGGCGAGCGTGCCGGGGTCTACGGCAGCGACCGGCGGGCGAGGGACATCAACGGGGGCGTTCAAATGGACTCCGGCATTAACGACGGGCCGCCGCACCTCGCGGCAGTGGCCCGATTGTAGCTTGACCTGCGGACATGGAGAAAAAACTCGAAAAAACAACAACTTGCGTTAAATCTCTCCGTGACAAAACAGGCGGAAATAAACAATTAAAACAATTGCTTACGTAACTTTGTGCAAGCGTTTGCATCAGTCGTAGGCCCGGCGTATCATGCAAGGCCGCCGGCTGGTCCGTACGCCGGCCGGATCGCCCGTTCCCAATGTCTTTGCGCTGGTTTGCGCCGCGGTGGCGCAGCACGCTCTAACCCGGAGGAAATGTTCCATGAATACCATGGCCGATACCAAGAACATCGCCAAAGCACAGGCTGGCAGCGGCAAGATACGCATGACGCCGTCCGAAGCTTTTGTCGAGACGCTGGTGGCGCAGGGCGTCAAGGATACGTTCGGCATCGTCGGCTCGGCGTACATGGATGCGCATGATCTGTTTCCGCTGGCCGGCATCCGCTTTCTGTCGGTGGCGCATGAGCAGAACGCGGCGCACATGGCCGATGGTTATTCGCGGGTTACGGGCAAGCACGGCGTGTGCATCGCGCAGAACGGTCCCGGTATCACCAATTTTGTCACCGGCATCGCTGCTGCCTACTGGGCGCATTCGCCGGTGGTCTGCGTGACGCCGGAGTCGGGCAGCCTGTCCATGGGGCTGGGCGGTTTCCAGGAAACCGAGCAGATGCCGATATTCTCGAAAATCACCAAATGGCAGGTGCACGTGAACTCGCCGCTGCGCATTGCCGAACTGACCGGGCGTGCCTTCGATATCGCCATGGCCGAACGCGGCCCGGTGCAGATCAACATCCCGCGCGACTATTTCTACGGCGAGGGTGACTACGAGATTCCGCAGCCGCACAAACTCGAGCGTTCCGCTGGGGGCCCGGAGTCACTGGATGCGGCGGCGCGCATGCTTGCCAAAGCCAAGTTCCCGGTGATCCTGTCGGGCGGCGGGGTGATCATGGCCAACGGCATCAAGGAATGCGCCGCATTGGCAGATTATCTGACCGCACCGGTGGTCAATTCCTATTTGCACAACGATTCGTTCCCGGCGAGCCATCCGCTGTGTTGTGGTCCGCTGGGATACCAGGGCTCGAAGGCGGCGATGAACATCATTGCCAAGGCCGACGTGGTCCTGGCCCTGGGCTCCCGCCTCGGCCCCTTCGGCACGCTGCCGCAGCACGGACTGGATTACTGGCCGAAGAATGCCAAGATCATCCAGGTTGATGCCGATTCACGCATGCTCGGGCTCGTCAAGAAAACCACGGTCGGTATTTGCGGTGATGCGCGCCAGGCGGCGATTGCCCTGCTCGAGCGGGTGAAGGCGATTGCCAAGCTGGCGCCGAATAAGGCACGCCTGGCCGAAGTGCAGAAAGCGAAAAAGGCGTGGGCCGAGGAACTCGACAAGTGGGCCTCCCCCAACACCAAGACCCGCATCGGCCCGCGCCAGGCGCTGGCCGCACTGGCCCGCGCGATGCCGAAGAACGCGATGGTATCGACTGACATCGGCAACGTCTGCTCGGTGTCGAACAGCTACCTACATTTCGAAACCGCCCCCTCGTTCCTCGCGGCCATGAGTTTCGGCAATTGCGGTTACGCTTTTCCCGCGGCGATGGGCGCCAAGGTCGGGCGCCCTGACCGGCCGGCAATCGCCTATGTCGGCGACGGCGCCTGGGGCATGAGCCTGAACGAGGTGATGACCTGCGTGCGCGAGAAAATCCCGGTGATTGCAGTGGTGTTCAACAATGGCCAGTGGGGCGCCGAGAAAAAGAATCAGGTCGACTATTTTGAGAACCGTTTCCTCGGCACCAACCTGCAGAATCCGAATTTTGCCGATGTCGCCGAGTCCATGGGTGCAAACGGCCTCACGGTCGAGCATGTGGATGAAGTCGGTGATGCCTTGCGTGCTGCTGTGCGGTCCAACAAACCGACGGTGATCAACATGATGCTGACGCAGGAGTTGGGCGACCCGTTCCGGCGCGATGCGTTCCGCCAACCGCGCCGGCTGCTGGCCAAATACCGCAAGCACAGCGCGAAGCAGTATCGCTGAACGTGACAGACGGAACATGAAAAAGCCGGCGCTAGCCGGCTTTTTTCCCCGATGAAAGCACAATCGAGCAAAGCCGCCAGGCTCGCCGACGTGGCGCGGCTTGCCAAGGTATCGACGGCTACGGTGTCGCGTGCATTGACATTGCCGCACAAGGTAAAAGCGCGCACGCTTGAACGTGTGCAGCAGGCGGCGCGCACGCTGGGATATGTGGCGCACGGCGCTGCGCGCGCACTGGCATCTCGGCGCACGCGCACCATCGCTGCCGTGGTGCCGACGCTGGACAATGCAATTTTCGCCAACACCATTCATGCGCTGCAGCGCACGCTCGATGCGGCCGGTTACGTGCTGCTGCTCGCCAGCCATGAGTTCGACGCCGACGTCGAGGCGCGCGTCACGCGGGCATTGATCGAACGCGGCGTCGACGGGCTGGTATTGCTCGGCACCACGCATCATCCTGACATCTACCGCATGATCGACGCGCATGCGCTGCCTTATGTGCTGACCTGGGCGTTTGACGAGAGCGGCGATCAACCCTGTGTCGGCTTCGACAATCGGGCCGCGGCTACACGAGTGACGAACTATCTGCTCGACCTCGGGCACCGGCGCTTTGCCATGATCTCCGGCATCACCACGCACAATGAACGCGCACAGGAGCGCCTTGCCGGAGTGCGCGAAGCACTGGCCGCACGCGGTCTGGAGTTGCCGCGCGTGCGCATCGTCGAGAAATCGTACACGCACACCGGCGGACGCGAAGGGTTACGCGAGGTCATGGCTGGAAGCGAACCGCCCACCGCGGTCATCTGCGGCAACGACGTGCTGGCCATCGGGGCCATTGCCGAATGCCATGTCCGCGGCTACGCGGTGCCCGGCGACGTTTCGATTACCGGATTCGACGACATGGAAATCGCGGCCGTGATGACGCCGGCGCTGACCACGGTACGTTTCCCGACCACCGATCTGGGGGTTTACGCGGCCAACCATCTGCTGTTGCGGCTGGAGGGTAAAGCCGTCGAGCTGCGCTGCAAGCTGCCGACCGAACTGGTGGTGCGCGAGAGCGCGGCGGCACCCCGCGGCGCAAAATAGAATCAGCGCGGTATTTTCAGGCCAGCGCCTTCCGTGCCTTGACGATCGCCGCCTTCACCCTCGCCGGCGCGGTGCCGCCGATGTGGCTGCGGCTTTTCATCGAGCCCTCCAGCGTCAGTGCGTCGAAGACGTCTTCGCCGATCAATGATGAGAACTGCCGCAGGTCGCCGAGCGCGAGGTCGGACAGATCGCAGCCCCGTGTTTCGGCGAAGCGCACGGCCTGCGCCACGGTTTCATGCGCCTCGCGGAAGGGCATGCCCTTTTTCACCAGGTAGTCGGCGAGATCCGTCGCCGTCGCATACCCTTCACGCGCTGCGGCTCGCATCGCCTCGGCATTGACGGTGATGCCGCCGACCATGCCGGCGAACACCGCGAGGCTCATCAGCAGCGTGTCCACCGTGTCGAGCAGGGGCTCCTTGTCCTCCTGATTATCCTTGTTGTAAGCGAGCGGCTGACCCTTCATCAGGGTCAGCAGTGCGACCAGATGGCCGTTGACCCGACCGGTTTTGCCGCGCACCAGCTCGGCCACGTCGGGGTTTTTTTTCTGCGGCATGATCGACGAGCCGGTGCAATAGCGGTCGGCTATGTCAATGAAGCCGAAGCGGGGGCTCATCCAAAGGATCAGCTCCTCGCTGAAGCGCGACAGGTGGGTCATGGTCAGGGCGCCAGCGGCGACGAATTCAATGGCAAAGTCCCGGTCGGAAACTGCATCGAGCGAATTTTCACACACACCGTCGAAACCCAGTTCCTTGGCGACCATCTGCCGGTCGATCGGAAACGAGGTGCCGGCCAGCGCGGCCGCTCCCAGCGGCAGCCGGTTGACCCGTTTGCGGCAGTCGGCAAAACGCTGCGCGTCGCGCGACAGCATTTCAACGTAAGCCAGCAGGTGGTGCGCGAACGACACCGGCTGCGCCACCTGCAGGTGGGTGAAACCGGGCATTACCGTGTCGGCGTGCTTTTCGGCAAGATCCAGCAGCGCGCGCTGCAGCGCCTTGATCAGCGTCTGCACGTGATCAATGGCTGCGCGCAGATAAAGCCGCACGTCTGTGGCAACCTGGTCGTTGCGCGAACGTCCGGTGTGCAGCCGTTTGCCGGCGTCGCCGACCATGTCGGTGAGGCGCCGCTCGATGTTGAGGTGCACATCCTCCAGATCGACGGACCAGGGAAAGGTGCCGTTACGGACTTCCTCGCCAATGGCGGCGAGGCCATTCTCAATCGCCTCGAGATCAGCCGCTGTAAGTATGCCGACTGCCCGCAGCATGCGGGCGTGGGCGACCGAGCCCTGGATATCGAACTCGGCAAGGCGCTGGTCGAAGCCGACCGAAGCGGTAAAGCGCTTGACCAGATCGTCCACGGGTTCGGTGAAGCGCCCCGACCAGGGTTTGGTGGCGCTCGGTTTTGCGCCGCTTCTTGTTTTATCTTTTGCTGACATGGACTTGCGTGAGGCCTGCTAGAATGAAACCGCCATGGCGCGGAGTATAAATCATAATGCCAACACCGGCGCCCTGCCGGACTTCCGCAACTTTGGAATATTGCTGCGGATCGTGCTGGTCGTGAACGGTGTGGCGCTGCTGGCGGCACTGCTGCAGGTGCGAATCATTGGTCAGTGGCCGACGCAGTTCACCGAGAACGCCGCGCTGGTCGAACCGCTGCTGATATTGAGCCTGCTGGTGCTTGCGGCAGCCGGCGGCGTACTCCGCCGCTTGCCGTATGCCGCTGCAATTGTGGCCGTGCTGGCAATCGAGCTCGCACTGACCGCGGCGCTTCATACCCTCGGCCGTAACTGGTTCCTGGTCGACGCGCATGCGTTGCCGCGCTGGCTGCTGATCGTGGCGCTGACAACGGGGATGCTGCTGGTTTATTTTGACTTGCGCGGGCGCGCGCTTTCGCCGGCACTGGCTGAGGCGCGGCTGCAGGCGTTGCAGGCGCGCATCAGGCCACACTTTCTGTTTAACAGCATCAACGCGGTGCTGTCCCTGGTGCGTCAGTCGCCGCGCCGCGCAGAGGCGGCGCTTGAGGACCTCGCGGGACTGTTCCGTGCATTGATGGCAGACAACCGGGAACTGACGCCGATCGCGCGCGAAGTCGAGCTTTGCCGCCAGTACCTTGATCTGGAGCAGTTGCGTCTCGGCGAGCGGTTGCAGGTGGAATGGCATATTGAAAACATGGCGCCGGACGCGCTGGTGCCGCCGCTGTCGCTGCAGCCGCTGCTGGAGAATGCCGTTTACCACGGCGTTGAGCCGAGCGAGAAACCCGGCGTCGTCAGCATCAACATCTACACGGCGCGCGACCGGCTTCATGCCGTATTGCGGAATCCGTACCGGGCGACCGGTGACCACCACGCGGGAAACAAAATGGCGCTGGCCAATATCCGTGAGCGCCTGCAGTTGCATTTTGACGTGGCGGCGGAACTGAGCACCAGGGTCGGTGACGGTACTTATGAAGTACGGATCGCAATGCCCTACGTGAAGGCGAGGAAGACATGAGCGCGCCGTTGCGTGTGCTGATCGTTGACGATGAGGCGCCGGCGCGCAGCCGCATGCGCGACCTGCTTGCGGATGTGAGTGTGGAATTGCCGGTGACGATTGCCGGCGAAGCAGCCAACGGACGCGAAGCCCTGGGTCTTGCGCAGTCCGGCGAGATCGACGTTGTGCTGCTCGACGTGCGCATGCCCGGCATGGATGGGATCGAAGTCGCGCAGCACTTGCAGAAAATGCAGCGGCCGCCAGCGGTTATTTTTGCAACGGCTTATGATGCCTACGCGATTCGCGCATTCGATTTGCACGCAGTCGACTACCTGCTCAAACCCATCCGCGCGGCGCGCCTGCAGGAGGCGTTGGCACGGGCAGCGCACAGTGTCACGCCGGTTGCGGCGCTGCAGGACCTGCAGCAGGCGCCGCGTGCCTGTCTGAGTGCGGCCGAGCGCGGGAAGGTGCACCTGATCCCGGTTGAGGAGGTGTTGTACCTGCGTGCGGAACTGAAATATGTCACTGTGCGCACGGCGGCCCGTGAATATCTGATCGAGGAATCGCTGACGCGGCTGGAGCAGGAATTTCAGGACGTTTTCGTGCGCGTGCACCGCAACTGCCTCGTCGCCCGCGCAGCGATACGCGGGTTCGAGCGGGAAGGCGGCGAAAGCGGAGAAGGACCGTGGCAGGTCGTGCTGGCTGATCTGGAAGAGCGCATTCCGGTGAGCCGGCGCCAGCAGCATCTGGTGCGCGAGCTGGCGCGCTGATTTCGCTTCAGCGACCGCGTGGCCGCATTTTCGTCAGGCCTGCTTCGAGGGCCTGTTCGATATACAGCCGGTAAAAATCGTCAGACAGCAGGCCGACGATAGGCGGCGCAACCGGCTTGCCCTCTGCATCGAACGCGATCAGAGTCGGCACGCGGCGTACGCCATGGCTGCGTGCGAAATTGCGATGCGTCGTCATCTTGCCGTCGAAATCGCGCACCGCAGCGCCGCGGTCCACGTCGATTTCGCGAATCAGCACGCGGCCCTGCCACTGGGGATCATTCTGCAGCGGAATCAGATAATCACGGCGCGCGATCGCGCAGTACGGGCAGGAATGCTGCATGAAGTGGATCAGCACTGGCGCACGTTGTGCCCGCGCGGTGGCGGCAAGGCGCATCAGATCTTCCGCGGGCAACAGTTGTGCCGCTGCCGGTGCCGTGGAGGATACCGCCCATGCTACAATCACCCAGCGGAAAATTCTTAAAATATTCAATATAATCAATATGATACCTGGAAATGCCCGGCGCGGTAACGATCCGGTTGTGATTGCCACGCGGGAGTCGCCGCTGGCCATGTGGCAGGCCTTGCATGTGCAGGCTGAATTGCAGCGATTATATCCGGGCCTCACGGTATCCCTATTGGGCATGACCACTGCGGGCGATCGCAACCTAGGCAGTTCACTGGCCAAGATCGGCGGCAAGGGGCTGTTCATCAAGGAACTCGAGGACGCACTGGCCGACGGTCGTGCCGACATCGCAGTGCACAGCATGAAAGACGTGCCGATGCACCTGCCTGACGGCTATGCGCTCGCTGCCGTGCTGGAACGCGCGGATCCGCGCGATGCTTTTGTCTCATCGCGGTACTCCGGACTCGCTGCACTGCCCGCGGGCGCACGCGTCGGGACCTCCAGCCTGCGGCGTGAATGCCAGTTGCGTGCGCAGGTGCCGCAACTGGTCATCGAGCCGCTGCGGGGCAACGTCCAGACACGTTTGCGCAAGCTCGACGAGGGCCAGTACAGCGCGATCATCCTCGCTGCGGCGGGTCTGAAGCGCCTGGGCCTGACGGAGCGCATCACCGCGCTGTTGACGCCCGAGCAGAGCCTGCCCGCAGTCGGCCAGGGCGCATTGGGCATCGAATGCCGCAGCAACCGCGCCGACCTGTTCGAACTGCTGGCGCCGCTGGTGCATCGCTCGACGCAGCAGTGCACGGCGGCCGAACGCGCGTTTTCGCGGGCGCTTGCCGGCAGTTGCAACGTGCCGCTCGCCGGATTTGCGGAAATCAGCGGTGACGAAATGCGTTTGCGCGGACTCGTCGGATCCCCCGACGGCGCACGCGTCGTGCGCGGTGAAGTAACCGGCGCAGCAACAGACGCCGAGGCGCTGGGCCTGGCGCTGGCCGCCGACCTGAAGCAACGCGGCGCCGGGGAAATCCTCGCTGCACTGGCACAGCAATCATGACCGCAGCGGCGGGGCCGCTGGCGGGCCGCGGCATCGTGGTGACACGGCCCGCACACCAGGCGGCGCCGCTCGCCGCGCTGATTCGAGCCGCGGGCGGCAACGCGATCGAGTTCCCGGTCCTGGAAATCCTCGATACCGCAGACATCCAGCCGCTGATCGATGTGATCGACAGGCTCGATGAGTACAGCCTGGCCATATTCATCAGTCCGAATGCAGTGATGCGCGCGATGAATCAGATCGTCGCGCGCCGCGCATGGCCGGCCGGCCTGCGCGCCGCAGCCGTGGGCAAGGGTGGAGTCAAGGAACTCAGGCGCTTCGGCCTGGTCGACGTGATTGCGCCGGCGCGCGCGTATGACAGTGAGGGGTTGCTGGACCTGCCGCAGTTGCAGTCCGTCGCGGGGCAGCGCGTGGCCATTTTCCGGGGTGATGGGGGGCGCGAACTGCTGGGTGATACGCTGGTCGCGCGGGGTGCTACGGTGGATTACGTGGAATGTTATCGTCGGGCGCGGCCGCGCGCGGACGCCGGACCGCTGTTGAAAGCCTGGGCGCGCAATGAGGTGCATGCGGTCAGCATTACCAGCAGCGAGGGGCTGCGCAATCTGTTCGAAATGGTCGGCAAACTCGGTCAGTCCTGGCTGCGGCGCACCCCGGTACTGGTGCCGCACCCGCGGATCGCCGCGGCTGCCCGGGAGCTTGGTTGCAGCAATGTCATCGAGACCGAGCCCGGTGACGAAGGCCTGATGACGGCGTTGTTGCAGCACATCGGTTCGACATGACTATGGTGCACACATGCTATCCTTCAAATCATGAGTGAAGAAACCAAAGAACCGGCCAAACGGGAAGGCACCGACACGGCGGATCCGGCAGGCGCCGCGGCGCCGGCGGGTAAGACTCCGCCAGAGCGCCCGGACGGCAAGTCCGGCGGGAGCGCGCTGGCGGCGCTGGCATTGATTGTGGCGCTGGGCGCGGCGGGGGCGACCGGCTATCAGTGGTATCAGGATCGAGGCGCCGATGACGCGCTGCGCCAGGAGCTGGCGAAGCGTCTGGCGGACATGGAGGCGCAGAATCGCGACGCCGGCGCACGCGCGGCGCAGGTCTCGGCCGCCTTGCGCGAGGCCGAGGTCAAACTGGGTGTGCTCGAAGCCAAGCTTGCAGAATCGCAGAGTCAGCAGATCGCGCTGGAGGCGCTGCATCAGGACCTTTCGCGCAATCGTGACGAATGGGCGTTCGTTGATATCGAACAATCGGTACTGCTGGCCAGCCAGCAGCTGCAGATCGCCGCCAACGTGCGCACTGCACTGATCGGCCTGGAGAACGCCGAAGCCCGGTTGCAGCGCATGGACCAGCCGCGCTACAGCGCACTGCGGCGGGCGCTGGCGCGCGACATCGAGCGCCTCAAGTCATTGCCGCTGGTCGATGTTTATGCCACCAGCGCCCGGCTGGATGACGTGATTACGGGCATCGACAAGTTGCCGCTGGCGATGGACGCGCGCGTGCGCGCCGAACCGGCAGCCGTGCCGGCCGCCGCCGCCGATGTGCCGGCGTGGGAACGCATATTGCGCGAAGCCTGGCGGGAATTGCGGCAATTGGTGCGGGTGCAGTCGGCCGATGTGCAGGAAGCCGTTCTGCTGCCGCCAGAGCAGAGTTTTTTCCTGCGCGAGAATCTCAAGCTGCACCTGCTGGGTGCGCGCATTTCACTGCTGTCACGCGACGCCAGGAGTTTTCAACGCGACATGAGCCTGGCACTGGCGGTGCTGGAGCGCCATTTTGACAAGGGTGACAGCGCGGTTGTGGCGACCGCGGCGACGCTGCGCAAACTGCAGTCGGCGCAGGTGCAGACCGAACTGCCCGACCTGACGGAAACGCTGGAGACGCTGCGCAAGCTGCGCCCGGCGCGTACCAAGGGATCGGCGTAGACGATGTCTTCATCCGTGCAAATGCCGCGACGGCATCATGGTTCTGAGAACGGGTCCCGATGCGCTGGCTGATCTGGCTATTCGTGTTGGGTGCGCTGGCCACGGGGCTGACCCTGCTGGCCCGCCTGAACACGGGCTACGTACTGCTGGCATTGCCCGGGCAGCGCATCGAATTGTCATTGAATTTCGCGCTGGTGCTGCTGGCTTTCGGCTTTGTGCTGGCATACCTGCTGGTGCGGGTGCTGGTGACCACGGTTGAATTGCCGGGACGCGTCGCGCGATTCCGCGCGGCGCGCCGGCGTGAGTCTGCCCACGGTGCGCTGGTGAGCGCATTGCGGGAGTTTTTCGCCGGTCGCTACGCGCGCGCCGAGAAAACGGTGAACCGTGCCGTTGCGCTGGGGGAGCCGGCGGACCTCGGTGCCGTGGTGGCCGCACATGCCGCTCATGAACTGCGTGCGCCGGAACGGCGTGACCGCTATCTCGACCAGATCGTATTGAATCCGAAGAAGCCCGACATTGCGGCGGTGGTCAGCCGCGCGCAGATATTGCTGGACGAGCGGCGGCCAGAGGACGCACTGGCCGCGCTGGCCGTGCTGCCGAAGAAGCATACGGCCGTGTTGCGCCTTGAATTGCGGGCGCGCCAGCGCATCGGGCAATGGGACCTCGTGCCCGCGCTGATTAATCAGCTGGAAAAGCGCGGTGTATTCAGTGCCGACCAGGCCGATACCGAGCGCCGTCACGCCTGGCGCGAGCTGCTCCGGCAGCAGACGGATTCGACCGCGCTGACCGAGGCATGGAAGCGCGTGCCGGACCGCTACCGCAAGGACACCAGCATGACCGCAGTTGCAGCGAAGGCTTATCATGCGCTCGGGGGGTATGCCGAAGCGCAGGCCATCATCGAGCGCAGTCTGGATGCCGAGTGGGACAGCGGCCTGGCCGGCCTGTACGGTGAGTGCGGCGCGGCCGATACGCTGCGCCAGATCGAACGCGCCGAGCGCTGGCTGCGCGATCATCGCGAGGACAGCACGCTGCTGCTGGCGCTAGGCCGCTTGTGCGCGCAACAACAGCTGTGGGGCAAGGCGCAAAGTTACCTGGAGGCGAGCCTGTCGGTGGAACCCACTTATGCCGTGCACCTGGAACTTGCGCGACTGCACGAGCGGCTCGGGCGCGCTGACGAAGCGCGCACCCATTATCGGGCCAGCCTCGAACTCGCGCTGGTGCGGATCAAGGCCGCTGACGACCAGCGCGCCAATCCGCCGGCCTGAGACCGAAGCTCAGTCCTCGGCGGGAACCGCCGGCGTGAACGCATCGCTATGGAAGGCGGTTTCAGGCAGGCCGCAGCGCGTGCAGAAATCGAGGCGCGCAGCCGCTATCATCGCCGGAGCCCCGCAGGCGTACACTTCGTATCCGCTCAGGTCAGGCATGTCTTCCATGACGGCCTCGTGTACCAGCCCGCGCCGGCCGCTCCAGCCCTCCTCGGGCGTGGCGTCGGATACGACAGGGATGTAATCGATTCCGGACTCGCGCTGCCAAAGCTCCGGCAGTTCATTCAGGTAAAGGTCAGCGGCATGGCGCGCACCGCGATAAAGCGTCATCGGCCGCCGGATCTTGTTGTGCAGCGCATGCTCGATGATGGCCTTGATCGGGGCGAATCCCGTGCCGCCGGCGACGAGCACCGCCGGTTTGTCACTGTCCTCGTGCAGGTAGAAACTGCCCAGCGGCCCTTCGAAACGCAGAATGTCTTTCTCCTTCATCCGCGTAAACACGTGGGTGCTGAACGGTCCGCCGTAATTGCGCAGATGCAATTCGAGCAGATTGTCGTCATGCGGCGGGTTGGCCATGGACAGGCTGCGGCGTGACCCATCCTTGAGCAGGATGTCGATGTACTGGCCGGCAAGAAACTGCAGACGTTCTGCCGCCGGCAAGCGCAGCCGGATTCGCATCACGTCCGGTGATACGAGCTCCAGCGTCTGCACGCGACACGGCAGGGTTTTTACCGGGATGTCCTTGACCGCGCCGATCTCGCGGCATTCAATGACGAGGTCAGCGCGCGCGCTGGCCTGACAGAACAGGGCCATGCCCAGATCGCGCTCTGCGGCGGACAGCGCTGTTTCCTGGGGGTTGCCGTGATCGACTTCGCCTTCAACCACCTTGCCCTTGCAGGAGCCGCAGGCGCCGTTGCGGCAGCCGTAGGGCAGCATGAAGCCTTCGCGCAGCGCCGCTTCGAGTATGGTTTCGCCCTCGTCGGCGTGAAAAACGTGGCCGCTGGGCTGGATTGTGATTTGCCGGGACATGTCGAAGGTCGGAAATTCAGGAGCGATGACTGGGCTAGAATACGGCACTACGTGAAACAGCGTGCTTTTATGAAACGACTCTTGATCATCGGTTGCGGCGACGTGGGACTGCGCGTCGCTTTGCTGCTGCGGCCCCGCTATCGCATTTATGCGCTGACCCGCAGCGCAGGGCAGTTGGCCGCACTGCGACAACATGGCCTGATTCCGCTGAGCGGCGATCTGGATCAGCCGGACACACTCACAGGTTTGTCCGGCCTCGCGCATGAGGTAATACATCTCGCACCGCCGCCGGCACGCGGCACTACCGATACGCGTACCGCGCACCTCATTGCAGCGTTGGGTCGGGGTCGGAGTTTACCACAGCACTTTATCTACATCAGCACGAGTGGTGTGTATGGCGATTGCCGCGGCGCGCTGATTGATGAGACCAGTCCGCTGCGTCCGCAAACGGATCGGGCGCGCCGGCGCGCCGACGCAGAACACCGTCTGCGGTTATGGGGCGTTCGCACCGGCGTGCGCGTCAGCATACTGCGGGTGCCCGGAATTTATGCCGCCGACCGGCTGCCCGTTGCACGCATCGAGCGTGGCACGCCGGCACTGCAGGCCGAGGACGACACTTATGTTAACCATGTGCATGCGGATGACCTTGCGCGTATGGTGATTGCAGCGCTGCATCACGGACAGGCCAACCGCAGCTACAATGCCAGCGACGACGCACCGCAGAAAATGGGCGACTATTTTGACCTGGTCGCCGATCAGTTCAATCTGCCGCGTCCGCCGCGGCTGACGCGGTGCGATGTGCGCTCCGCGGTGCCGGAGAATCTGTATTCGTTCATGAACGAATCGCGGCGTCTTGCCAATCACCGGATCAAGCAGGAGTTGCGGGTGCGCTTGCGCTATCCGACGGTGCGCGACGGAATTGCGGCCGCGCTGGCGCAGCCGGGAATGCCGGACCTGCCCCATGTCCGCTGACGATGACCAGGTGCTGCTGGTGCTGTCGACGTTGCCCGACCAGGCGGGAGCGCAACAGCTGGCGCGCGTTCTGATCGAATCCCGGCTGGCAGCCTGCGTAAATATCCTGGCGCCGTGCCAGTCGGTTTACCGCTGGCGTGGCTCGGTTGAGGAGGCGGCGGAGGTCCAGGTGCTGATTAAGACGACGGCGAGACGTTATGCCGAGCTCGAATCGGTGGTGCGTGCCCACCATCCGTACGAACTTCCGGAGATCGTCGCAGTCCCATTGGCGCGCGGTTTGCCCGAGTACCTCGCGTGGGTTGCCGGCGAAACCGCCTGATCCCGCCCTTACGGTTGCATTTATCATGACATTACGCTGGCTTGCCCTGATCTGCATGTTCTGCGCCGGCCTGGTTCACGCGGCCGCGCCCGAGTTGCTCGAGCCGGAGAAAGCCTTTGCGTTCAGTGCGCGCGTGGCTGGCCCCGACAGCGTCGAAGTGCGCTATGTCATTGCCCCCGGTTATTACATGTACCGCGACAAGTTCCGGTTCGTGCTCGACCCGGCGGCTGCGTCGGGGGGCGACCCGCATTTGCCACGGGGAAAAATCAAGAAGGATGAGTTCTTCGGTGAAACCGAGGTTTTCCGCGACGAGGTGCGCATTACGCTGCCGCTTCAGCGGGACGAGAAAACCGACCGCATTGTCCTGACTGCGGTATCACAGGGTTGTGCCGATGTCGGCGTGTGTTATGTCCCTGTTGAACAGAAAGCCGAGTTACGGCTCGCGTCCGCGGCCGGCAACGCCACCGGGGGGTCCGGCACGCAGGACAGTGCGCTGTCGCGCCTGTTCTCAGGATCAGGTGTCGGCGCGGGCAGCGCGACCGCCAGAGGCGAGGACGACCGGATCGCCGATTTGTTCCATGGTGACGCCTGGCTGCTGATCATCAGCTTTTTCGTCTTCGGTTTGCTGCTGTCATTCACGCCCTGCGTCCTGCCGATGGTGCCGATCCTGTCGGGCATCATCGTCGGACACGGACATCAACTGACCCGCATGCACGGCTTGTTGCTGTCGGGCGCTTACGTACTGGGCATGGCCATCACTTATGCGCTTGCCGGTGTTGCTGCCGGCATGTCCGGCGCCCTGCTCTCGGCGGCGTTGCAGAGCCCGTGGGTGCTGGGTACGTTTGCCGCGATTTTCGTCGCCCTGGCGCTGTCAATGTTCGGCTTCTACGAGTTGCAGTTGCCCACATCGCTGCAGTCGCGGCTGGCCGGGGCGAGCGGGCGGCTGCACGGCGGGCACTACACGGGGGTATTTGCCATGGGCGCCCTCTCGGCCCTGATCGTCGGCCCCTGCGTCGCGGCGCCGCTGGCCGGTGCGCTGCTCTATATTTCCCAGAGCGGCAACGGCGTGCTGGGCGGCAGCGCGCTGTTTTCAATGGGGCTGGGGATGGGGGTGCCGCTGCTGGTCGTCGGGGCATCAGCCGGCACGCTGTTGCCCAAGGCCGGTCCATGGATGGAGACGGTCAAGCGCTTTTTCGGCGTCATGCTGCTCGCGGTGGCGATTTATCTGGTATCGCCGGTTGTTCCGGTGGCCGCGCAGATGTTTGCCTGGGCCGCGTTGCTGATCCTGACCGCCATCCATTTGCGCGCGCTGGATCCGTTGCCGCCGGCCAGCCGCAGCCTGTCACGTTTCGGCAAGGGTGTAGGCGTAATCGCGCTGGTTGCCGGCGTTGCCTTTCTGATCGGCGCGCTTTCCGGCGGTCGCGACGTGCTGCAACCCCTGTCCGGTCTGCGCGGCGGGGCGACGGCGACGGGCGGGACCGGGCCGGGGATCGCATTCCAGCGGGTATCCACGCCGGCGGAGCTTGAGGCGGCCATAGGCGCCGCGGCAGGCAAGACGGTGATGCTCGACTTCTATGCCGACTGGTGCGTGAGTTGCAAGGAGATGGAGCGCTATACGTTTTCGGACCCCGGGGTGCAGGCGCGGCTCGCCCGCATGGTAAAAATCCAGGCCGACGTCACCGCAGGCACGGCGGATCATCGCGCGCTGTTGCAGCAGTTCAGGTTGTTTGGTCCGCCCGGCATCGTGTTCTTCGATGCGGCAGGCCGCGAGATCCAGGGGCTGCGCGTCATCGGTTTCCAGCCCGCGGCGAGGTTTGTCACGGTTCTCGATCAGGCACTGGGCACACAGTGAGCCCTGTCCGACGGGCGTTGTTGTTCGCGACCGCGGGCGGCCTTGCGGCGGCGGCCGGCTACGTTGCCAACCTTTGGCGCGTGGGCGGCCTCGGGTCTGCGCCGGCAGACCATGCCGCTGATGCAATTCTGCGCAGCCGGCTGAGGTCTGTGGACGGGGTG
This sequence comes from Burkholderiales bacterium, assembly GCA_041620115.1. Classification (GTDB taxonomy): domain Bacteria; phylum Pseudomonadota; class Gammaproteobacteria; order Burkholderiales; family SG8-41. The sequence goes on from JBFKCU010000001.1 coordinate 17,401, forward strand.
CAGCAGTCGCTGGACCCGTACCGCGGCAAGGTTCTGGTCATCAACTATTGGGCGACTTGGTGCGCGCCATGCCGCGAAGAGATACCGCTGTTCGTCAGGCTGCAACGTGAATATGCAGGTAAAAACGTACAGTTTATCGGCATCGCCGTCGATCAGGCCGATAAAGTCCGGGACTTCGCCAGGGAGTTCCAGGTCAATTATCCGCTGTTGATTGCCGGAATGGAGGCGATGGAACTGTCACGTAAGGCGGGTAACAAGGCGGGGGTGTTGCCTTACACGCTGGTGTTGGACCGTGGCGGGCGCATCGCTGTCAGCCTGGTGGGCGGGATTTCCGAGGACCGCATGCGTGCCGCGTTGGCCCCGCTGGTGTAATCAGGGCTGGTTTTGGCCGGAAATCAATCGACGGCAAGCGCCAAGTTCGAAAAAATTCTGTATATAGGCCGCTAAAATCACCTAAATTCGGCCAATTAATCTTATTTTCTGAAAGTTTGCTGAAGGTCGCTTTGCGCCCGCGCCTTGCCGGCGCGCTGCCTTACGGGAAATGCGGCACGAATGCCGGCGGGGAAGAAAATGGTAAGGCGGCCGAAGTACAAATTCCATTAATTGCCATAGATTTATAGACATCTGTCTTTAAAATAAGGCAAAATCGGCGAACTCTCAAAACATGTGGCGCGCGTGGTGGGCGCAGGATTTTGCAGCGGGCGTGAAGCTGCTTCGATTCCACGACGACAGAGCGACGACAATTATAAACGGGAAATCCATGGCCAGTCCGGAACACTTGCTGCTGCTGAACGGACCGAACCTGAATCTGCTGGGAACACGGGAGCCGGAAATTTACGGCGCCACGACGCTGGCGGACATCGAAAGCCGGCTGCAGGAGAGGGTCCGCGCAGCAGGGGTCAAGCTGGCAACCTTTCAAAGTAATGCCGAAGCGGAACTGGTTGACCGGGTGCAGCAGGCCGGGCGGGACGGTGTTGATTTCATCCTGATCAACCCCGCCGCATTTACGCATACCAGCGTGGCGTTGCGCGATGCCCTCGCGGCGGTGGCAATCCCATTTGTGGAAATTCATCTGTCGAACGTGTTCGCGCGGGAGTCGTTCCGGCACAAGTCCTATTTCTCCGATATTGCGGTCGGCATCATCAGCGGCCTAGGGCCGCTGGGTTATGAACTGGCGCTGGATTTTGCGCTGCGTTACACCAACAGGGGTTGACTCATGGATTTGCGAAAACTGAAGACTTTGATTGATCTGGTGCAGCAGTCCGGTATCGCCGAGCTCGAGATCACCGAGGGCGAGGAGAAAGTGCGCATCAGCCGTTTCGGCGCGCCCGGCGCGCAGTCCCCGGCACCCCAGCAGGTGGTGATCCCGGCCGCCGCGGTGGCGGCCGAATCCGCAGACGCGGCCGCGGCGGCGGACGCGGCTCCTGCCGCCGAGCCCGAAGGTCACGCGCTGAAGTCGCCGATGGTGGGCACGTTCTACCGAGCCTCCGGGCCGGGGGCGAAACCGTTTGTGGAAATCGGACAAACCGTGAAGAGCGGCGAAACCGTATGCATCATCGAGGCCATGAAACTGCTGAACGAGATCGAAGCCGATCGTGACGGCGTGATCAAATCCATACTGGTCGAGAACGGACAGCCGGTGGAGTACGGACAGCCGCTGTTTGTCATCGGTTGAACTTTTTGCAACGCCTGTTGCGGATCAAACCGGAACTGCCGCGGTCTGCGGCACCTCCGGAATTCCGCGCGGTGCAGGGGATGTGCTGATCTCATGTTCGAAAAAATTCTTATAGCCAACCGCGGCGAAGTTGCCCTGCGCATCCAGCGCGCCTGCCGCGAAATGGGCATCAAGACGGTGGTCGTGCACTCCGAGGCTGACGCGGAAGCCAAGTACGTTCGCCTGGCCGATGAGTCCGTGTGTATCGGGCCGGCGCCGTCGACGGCGAGCTATCTTAATGTGCCCGCGATCATTTCCGCCGCCGAGGTCACCGACGCCGAGGCCATCCATCCGGGCTACGGATTCCTGTCGGAGAATGCCGATTTTGCCGAGCGTGTGGAGCAGAGCGGATTTACCTTCATCGGCCCGCGGGCCGAGACCATACGCCTGATGGGCGACAAGGTCAGCGCCAAGAATGCCATGAAGAAAGCGGGCATACCGGTAGTGCCGGGCATGGAAGGCGCGCTGCCGGAGGAGGCCAAGGACGCGGTCAAAATCGCCCGCCAGATCGGTTATCCGGTGATCATCAAGGCCGCGGGTGGCGGCGGTGGGCGCGGTATGCGTGTGGTGCACACCGAAGCCGCGCTGATGAATGCGGTCAACACCACCCGTGCCGAAGCCCAGGCGGCGTTCGGCAACCCGTCCGTCTACATGGAAAAGTATCTGGAGAAACCGCGCCATATCGAGATCCAGGTGCTGGCCGACAAACACCGCAATGCGCTGTATCTGGGTGACCGCGACTGTTCCATGCAGCGACGCCATCAGAAAATCATCGAAGAAGCGCCGGCGCCGCTGCTGAACGAGAAAGCGCGTGCGCGCATCGGCGAGCGTTGTGCCGAGGCCTGTCGCAAGATCAGTTATGAAGGCGCGGGAACCTTCGAATTTCTCTACGAAGGCGGCGAGTTTTATTTTATTGAGATGAACACCCGCCTGCAGGTCGAGCACCCGGTAACCGAAATGGTGACGGGTCTGGACATCGTGCAACTGCAGATACGCGTTGCCGCCGGAGAGAAGCTGACGCTGCGGCAGAAGGACGTGATCGTGAAGGGCCATGCGATTGAATGCCGCATCAATGCCGAAGACCCGCACAAATTCACGCCGTCGCCGGGCCGCATCACGTCTTTGCACATGCCCGGAGGACCCGGCATCCGCGTGGATTCCCATGCCTATGCCAATTATTTTGTACCGCCGAATTACGACTCGCTGCTGGGCAAGATCATTGCCTACGGCGACACACGGCAGCAGGCAATGGCGCGGTTGCAGATCGCGCTGTCGGAGACGGTCATCGAAGGCATCAAGACGAATGTGCCGCTGCACCAGGAACTGGTGCGGGATTCCGCCTTCCAGCGCGGTGGCACCAGTATTCACTATCTTGAAGAGCGCCTCGCCAAGCTGACCCGCGCCGGGTAGCACGGCGCAAAGCGCTTACGCGGCGGACGGCACCATGCCCTGGTTATGCGCAACCATCCAGACCGACGAGGATTCTGTTGAGCAACTGACGGATGCACTGCTTGCTGTCGGCGCGTTGGCGGTGGATGTGCAGGACGCTGCGGCCGGCACGGCCGAGGAAAGCCCGATTTTTGCCGAGCCCGGTGAAGCGCCGGCCGCGGGATGGCGTCGCAACCGCGTCGGCGCCCTGTTTGCCATCGATGACGATCTTTATGCGTTGATTCCGCAGGCACTGAGCGAAGCGGGCCTCGCACCGGCGGCGGCCTTCAGCATCGAGCGTATCGAAGACACCGACTGGGTGCGCCTGACCCAAAGCCAGTTCAAACCGATGCAGATTACATCGCGGATGTGGGTAGTGCCGAGCTGGCATACGCTGCCCGACGCCGGTGCCATCAATATCGCGCTGGATCCCGGCATTGCATTCGGTACCGGTGCGCATCCGACGACGCGGCTGTGCCTGCGCTGGCTGGATACGGTGGTGACGTCGCAGACCGACGTGCTCGACTATGGCTGCGGCTCCGGCATACTTGCAATTGCGGCAATGAAGCTGGGTGCTGCCAGTGCATGCGGTGTTGATATTGATCCGCAGGCGCTGGTCGCCGCGCGCAACAATGCGGCACAGAACCAGGTCGAGGTAACTTTCGCCGCGGCCGAGGATGCACCCGTTGCGCCGGCACAGATCGTGGTTGCCAACATCCTTGCCAATCCACTGACGGTTTTGGCGCCCTTGCTGGCGCGGTTGACGCGACCGGGCGGGCAGATCGCGCTGTCCGGAATACTCGCCGAACAGGCGGCAGCCGTGCTTGAAACGTACGATGCGAATTTCGACATGCAGGAGGCCGCGAGTGACGAAGGCTGGGTCCTGCTGACGGGAAAACGCCGTTAGCGCGGCAGAATGACGACAGGCGTGCGTGAATAAACCGGCGACCGGTGGATATACGGGCAAGCGGCATACTGATTATATGTCCTCTGATTTGACAAGCGCCGCGACAAGCGGACAGGACCTGATCAGGCACATGATCGGTAGACCGCGCTGGATCTTGGTAGAGTAATGCCCATGTCGTTGACTACACGCTGTATCCATTGCCACACCGTGTTCCGGATCACGCTGGAGCAGTTGCAGGCGCACGGCGGCCAGGTGCGCTGCGGCCGCTGCATGCAGGTGTTCAACGGACTGAACTCGCTGGTGCCGGAGACCGCAGGCGCGGCTGAACCGGCAGCAGCGCCTGCGCCACAGCAGCCGCCCGCTGCGCCGGTGGCCGAGCCTGCGCCGCCGGCAGCGGAGCCCGCCGCAACAGCGGAGGCGCGCGGCGACACCGCCGCTGAGGCCGATACGGTTGCGGAAGCAGCGGCCGTGCCCGCGGCAGAGCTTCCCGTCGAATCGACGGCTGGCGCCGATGCCAGTGCAGACCCCGGCGCCGAAGCCGAGACTGACGCACCGCATGATGCACCACATGACGCACGGCCGGCTGCAACTGACGCGGTCGCGAATGCTCCGGCGCCGGCGATCTCCGCCGCGATTGAGCGCCCGGGTTCAATGACCATCGCGGATGACAACCCGTTTGTGGACGAGATGCCCGCGGCTGAGCCTGCAAAGACCCGGCGGCCGCTACTGATGGCCGCCACGGTACTGCTCGCGGCGCTGCTGGCGGCGCAGGCGATTTATTTTTATCGCGGCGAGATTGCGGCACGAAATTCATGGGCCCGGCAGGTTCTGACTGATGCGTGCGTCCAGGCCGGGTGCGCAGTGTCGCTGCCGCAGAACACCAAAGCCGTGGTAATTGAGGCGTCGGATCTGCAGGTGGTTGATCCCGCGCAGCCGAATCGCATCCAGCTGACGGCGACATTGCGCAACCACGCCAGTCACGATGTCGCTTATCCCGCACTCGATCTGGTGTTGACCAATGTCAACGATCACACGCTGGTCAGGCGCATATTCCTGCCCGTCGAGTATCTGGGTGCCGGCCGTGACACTGCCACCGGGATCAGCGCGAACGCGGAACTTACGATACGTCTGGCCATGGACACGGGGAACCTCGGCGCCGCCGGGTTCCGCCTGGCCGTATTGCCCGCGCCGTCGCGCTGAGCCGTCGTATGCGGCTGATGCGACCAGACCATGGCCTGCCGAGGCAGCAGAAGTCATGACGGCACCATTGCGACGCACGGTGCTGCATGCGGAACACCTTGCATTGAATGCGCGCCTGGTGCCGTTTGCCGGCTGGGAAATGCCGTTGCACTACGGATCACAGCTGGAGGAGCATCATGCTGTACGCCGCAACGCCGGTGTGTTCGATGTTTCGCACATGCGAGCAATCGATGTCCAGGGCACGGGCGCGCAGGGGCTGTTGCGGCGGTTGCTGGCCAACGACGTCGCACGACTGAGTGGACCGGGCGCCGGACTATACAGCTGCATGCTGAATGAAGACGGTGGAGTGCTCGATGACCTGATCGTTTACCGCTTCGGCGCAGACGGCTATCGGTTGGTAGTCAACGCTGCAACCGCGTCTTTGGATCTGGCATGGATCCGGCGGCAGGCCCGGTCGCATGACGCCGTGATTGATCTGCGCACCGATCTGGCGATTCTGGCATTACAGGGACCGCAGGCGCGCGAACGCTGCTGGCAGGCGCTGCCCAAGCTGCGTGCGGCAACGCGGTCGTTGCCGCGCTTTCATCTGGCGCAGGCGGATGGCATGCTGGTCGCACGTACCGGCTATACCGGCGAGGACGGATTCGAGGTCATGTTGCCCGAAGAGCGCGCGCCCGCTACCTGGCGTGCCTTGCTGTCCGCAGGGTTTTCGCCCTGCGGACTGGGCGCGCGCGACACGCTGCGGTTGGAGGCCGGCCTGAATCTTTACGGTCAGGACATGGACGACACCGTGACGCCGCTGGAGTCCGGCCTTGCCTGGACCGTTGACCGGTCGGGGCCGCGTGATTTTATCGGCAAGGCCGCCCTCACCGCCCGACCACCTGCGCAGGTGCTCATGGGCGTGGTGTTACGCGGTCCGGGCGTGATGCGTGCGGGGCAAGCCCTGCGTTGTGCCGCCGGAGCAGGCATACTGACCAGCGGCGGCTTTGCGCCGACATTGAACCGGTCTATTGCTCTGGCGCGGGTACCCGTGACGGTGCAGCCGGGAGACGCGGTGGAGATCGAAATGCGCGGTCGCTGGCTTGCCGCCGTACTGGTAAAAACACCCTTTGTACGCCAGGGGCGTGCGCTACCCGAACTCGCATCGATTTTGTAGGTTATTGTCTTTATTCTTATTTGGAGTTTTCATGAGCACACCAGACAATCTGAAATACACCAGCAGTCACGAGTGGGTACGCCGCGAGGCCGATGGTACGGTGAGCGTCGGTATTACCCACCACGCCCAGGAGCAGCTCGGTGACGTAGTGTTTGTCGAAACGCCTGCGCCCGGCCGCCAGCTCAAGCAGGGCGAGGAGTGCGGCGTGATCGAGTCGGTCAAGGCGGCGGCGGACATCTATGCGCCGGTGTCGGGAGAGATCATTGCGGCCAATGCGGAATTGGCGGATGCACCGGAAAAGATCAACGAAGACGCTTACGCTACATGGATGTTCCGCATGAAGCCCGACCAGCCGGCGGAGATCGACGCGCTGCTTGATGCCGCTGCGTACCAGAAAATAGCGGACGCAGAAAAGGACTAGCGGCGGCTGCACCGCGCCGTAGCGCTGGAACATGTCCTTCATTCCCCACACTGACGATGATGTCCGCAGCATGCTTGCGGCGATCGGTGTGGCGGATATCGCCTCCCTGTTTGACGAAATCCCCGCGGCGCTGCGCAATGCAGCGCTGACCGGAGTGCCGCCGCCGGAATCCGAAATGGCCGTGTTACGGCTGATGCGCGAACGCGCTGAACACGACGGCACTTACCTCAATTTCATCGGCGCCGGTGCTTATGAGCACCATATTCCGGCGGCGGTCTGGCAGATCGCGATGCGCGGTGAGTTCTATTCCGCGTATACGCCATACCAGGCGGAAGCGAGCCAGGGCACGCTGCAGACCCTGTACGAATATCAGTCCATGATCGCCACATTGAACGGGCTCGCAGTATCGAATGCGAGCCTATACGATGGTGCGTCGGCGCTCGCCGAAGCCGTGCTGATGGCCGTGCGCCTGAACAAGGATGCGCGTCGCATCGTGCTGCCACGGTCGCTGCATCCGTCCTGGCGGCGTGTGGTGGCAACCCTGGTGCGTAATCAGGGCATCGAAATGGTCATGGCGGATTTTGACCCGCAGACGGGCCAGACCGCGCTGGCGGGGTTGCCCGAGGACACCCGCGGGATTGCGGCGCTGATCGTGCCCCAGCCGAACTTCTTCGGCGTACTGGAGCCGGTGGATGAATTGACGGACTGGGCGCATGCGCGCGGCATGTTGGTCATTGCCGCACCGAATCCGACAGCGCTGGCGATTCTGCGGCCGCCGGGGCAGTGGGGTAAAGAAGGTGCTGACATTGCCGCGGGCGAGGGCCAGCCGCTGGGCATGCCGCTCTCCGGCGGCGGACCCTATCTGGGATTCATGGCCTGTCGCGCGGGGCACGTCCGGCAGATGCCGGGCCGGATTGTCGGGCGCACGGTGGATGCAGACGGTCGGCCCGGTTATACGCTGACACTGCAGGCGCGCGAGCAGCATATCCGCCGTTCCAAGGCCACTTCCAATATCTGCACCAATCAGGGACTGGCGGCGACCGCCGCGGCGATCTACATGACACTGCTCGGGCCCGCCGGCCTCGCCCGGGTCGCGCGCGCGAGCCATGCCAACACGCTGCGGTTGCGTGAAGCCCTGACCGGCATCGCGGGCGTGACCGTGCCGCTCAGCGGTTCGATTTTCCACGAGTTCGTGATACAAGTACAGACACCGGTTGCGCCGGTGCTGCAGGCGCTGCAGGCGCAGGGCATACTCGGTGGCTTCAGCCTGGCACACGACTACAGTGAACTCGGCCAGTCGCTGCTGGTGTGCGCGACGGAAACGAAAACGGTCGCTGACATCGGACGTTATGCGGAAACCCTGGCGCGCATACTCAGCGGGCGCCACCGCCCGGCACCGGGGGCAATCAAATCTTCTTAATACCAACCCAGCAACGCAAGGAGAACACCATGGCATCAGTCACACTCGCAGGCAACCCGATCACGGTCGCCGGCAAATTTCCGAACAAAGGCGACAGCGCGCCTGATTTCACGCTGACCGGCAAGGACCTGAAAGAGGTCGGCCTCAAGGATTTTGCCGGCAAACGCAAAGTGCTGAACATCGTGCCCAGCCTGGATACGCCCGTGTGCCAGGCATCCACCCGGAAATTCAACGCAGAGGCGACGAAGCTGGGCAACACCGTAGTGCTGGTGATTGCCGCTGACCTGCCTTTCGCGATGGGCCGTTTCTGCGGTGCGGAAGGGTTGAATGACGTGATTACACTGTCGACCTTCCGCAATCGCGATTTCCACGCCAAGTACGGCGTTGATGTGACGGACGGCCCGTTGCGCGGATTGACGGCACGCGGCGTGGTGGTGCTCGACGAAAACAACAAGGTGGTGCACGCGGAACTGGTGCCGGAAATCAAACAGGAGCCCAACTACGACGCCGTACTTTCGGCGATGAAGTAAGGGCAGTCCGGCAATGCTGATTTTCGAGCAATCGCGTCCCGGCCGGGGCAGCCCGGCCCAGGCGCCGGTGGTCGATGACGGCATTGCCGCGATTCCTGCACATTTGCTGCGGGCTGCGCCGCCATTGTTGCCGGAGGTCTCGGAACTCGACGCGGTGCGCCATTACACGCGCCTGTCGCAGCAGAATTATTCAATCGATACCCATTTCTATCCGCTGGGTTCGTGCACCATGAAATACAACCCGCGCGGTGCGAACGCGGCGGCGATGCTGCCGCAGTTTCTGGCGCGCCACCCGGCGGCACCGGATGCAACCGGGCAGGGCTTTCTTGCCTGCCTGTTTGAACTGCAGGAAATGCTCCGGGATATTACCGGCATGGCGGCGGTCAGCCTGGCGCCGATGGCGGGCGCGCAGGGCGAATTCGCCGGCATCGCAATGATTCGTGCCTATCACGATGCGCGCGGCGACCACGCGCGCCGAGAGATCCTGGTGCCTGATGCCGCGCACGGCACCAACCCGGCGTCCGCGGTCATGTGCGGTTATCGGGTGCGCGAAGTGCCGACCGATGCCGACGGCAATGTCGAGGTCGCTGCACTGTCTGCCGCTGTGGGGCCGCAAACCGCCGGGCTGATGCTGACCAACCCGTCGACGCTGGGCGTGTTTGAACGGCACATCCTCGAGATTGAGCGCATTGTGCACGGAGCAGGCGGACTGCTTTATTACGACGGCGCCAATCTCAACGCGGTACTCGGCAAGGCCAAACCCGGTGACATGGGTTTTGATGCCATCCACATCAATTTGCACAAGACCTTTTCGACGCCGCATGGCGGTGGCGGGCCCGGCGCGGGCCCGGTAGGCGTATCCGACCGGTTGCGTCAGTTCCTGCCGCTGCCCGTGGTGTCGCGGCGCGGGGAGGAATACCGGCTGCTGGGTGAACAGGATTTGCCATTGTCCATCGGACGGCTTGCTGCCCATCTGGGCAATGCCGGCGTGCTGCTGCGGGCGTACGCCTATGCGCGCATGCTGGGCGACACGGGCATGCGCGCCGTTGCCGATTTCGCCACGCTGAATGCGAATTACCTGATGGCTCGGCTGCGCGAGGCCGGTTTTGAACCGGCGTATCCGCGGCGCCGCGCCAGCCATGAGTTCATCGTCACCTTGCAGCGGCTGAAAGAGCAGACCGGAGTGACAGCGATGGATTTCGCCAAACGCCTGCTCGACAAGGGATTCCATGCACCAACCACTTACTTTCCGCTGCTGGTGCCCGAGTGCCTGCTGATCGAACCTACCGAAACGGAATCAAAGCAGACGCTGGATGCATTTGTCGCCGCGATGCAGGAGATCCTCGAGGAAGCGCGGACGAATCCTGATCTGGTGAAATCGGCGCCGCACGAGCTGCCTTTGCGCCGGCTCGATGAAATCAGGGCGGCGCGTCAGCTCGATCTGGCGTGGACGCCGGCCGATCCACAGGAAGCCCGTTCATGAGCGTGGCGCCGACCGGGAAGAATCCCCACAAGGGCAAGACCGGTCTGCAGCGAATCTGGAACGCCTCGCGTTATTCCATCGACGGATTGCGTGCGGCGCTGCGTCACGAAGCGGCATTTCGTCAGGAATTGCTGCTCGCCGTGCCGCTGATTCCGGCAGCGCTGTTAATGCCGGTGGCGGGCACAGGCAAGGCGCTGATGATCGCATCCTTGATGCTGGTGCTGATTGTCGAGTTGCTCAATTCTGCCGTGGAAGCGGTGGTTGATCGCATTTCGCTGGAGCACCATGAGCTGGCCAAACGCGCCAAGGATTTCGGCAGCGCCGCGGTGATGCTGGCGTTGATCAACGTGCCCGTGGTCTGGGGCCTGGTATTGCTGGGCTGAATAAAATATCTAATAAAATCAATAAGTTATTTTATTATTTTATGTTGCCCGGCGTCAGCTGAAAATCCGGCGCGCGGCCGGGCGCGCCGGATGAAGTTCTTGCCGGGAGCCACTGCTGCGCTGATTATTTTTTCAGCGCGTCGCGGATCTCGCGCAGCAGCACCACATCTTCGGGCGGTGCGGCTGGCGCGGGCGGCGCAGGCGGCTCGGCTTTTTTTGCCGCGTTGACGGCCTTGATCAGCATGAATATCGCGAAGGCGACGATCAAGAAGGTGATCACGGTATTGATGAAAATCCCATAGTTCCACGTCACGGCCCCGGCTTTTTGGGCCACTTCGATCGTTGCGTATGGCCCTGCCGTTGCGCCTTGCTTCAACACCGCAAACAGGTTGGAAAAATCCACTCCGCCCAGCAGCAATCCTATGGGCGGCATGATGACATCCTTGACCAGCGATTCAACGATCTTGCCGAACGCTGCACCAATGACAATACCAACCGCCATATCGAGCACGTTGCCGCGCATCGCGAATTCCTTGAACTCTTTCAGCATTTTTTAGCCCTCAATAAAGGTTGTGGTTATTCGCCGGAGAGGCAATCATTCCGGTGTCGCTGGATTATGCTTCGGGCTGACGTTAAAGACCAAGCTGTCGCCGGCGGGCGACAATGCCATGGTTGGTATAATCCGCCGTCCCCACTTCAGGCGGTAACCGATGTCCACATTGATTTGCGGTTCGATGGCGTACGACACCATCATGGTGTTTCGCGATCGCTTCAAGAACCATATCCTGCCCGACCAGCTGCACATCCTTAACGTGGCTTTCCTGGTGCCCGACATGCGGCGAGAGTTTGGTGGCTGCGCCGGCAATATTGCCTATACGCTGCAGATGCTCGGTGGCGATGCGCGCATCATGGCGACCGTTGGCGACGATTTTGCGCCTTACGATGATCGCCTGCAGCGCCTCGGCCTTGCCCAGGACCATATCCGCAATGTGCCCGGCAGCTTTACCGCACAGGCGTTCATCACCACCGATCTTGATGACAACCAGATTACGGCGTTTCATCCGGGAGCGATGAACCATTCCCACGAGAACCATGTGAGCGATGCCAAAGGCGTGACCCTGGGCATTGTCGCCCCCGATGGGCGCGAGGGCATGCTGCAGCATGCCCGCGAGTTTCATGAGGCGGGAATTCCGTTCATATTTGATCCGGGGCAGGGTTTGCCGATGTTTGGCGGACCGGAACTGGAGGAATTCGTGCGTCTTGCGGAATATGTCACGGTTAACGACTACGAAGCGCAGATGTTGCAGGAGCGCACCGGCAAAAAACTTGATGCGCTGGCGAAACTCGTCAAGGCGATTGTGGTCACATTAGGTGCAAAGGGCGCGGTGGTGCATACGGGAGGTAAACAGATTGAGATTCCGAGCGTTAAGCCGGAAGCAGTGCTTGATCCGACCGGTTGCGGGGACGCCTTCCGGGCGGGGCTGCTGTATGGTTTGGCTGCGGGCGCGGATTGGACTTTGACCGGCCGGCTTGCGTCTTTGATGGGGTCGTTGAAAATCGCACAGCGCGGCGGTCAGAATCACCGGTTCAGCCGCGAAGAGGTGAGCGACCGGTTCCAGCAGGCATTCGGCATGAAAATGTGGTGACAGGAGAAAACATCATGAACAAGCGAATTCTTCAATTGGCGGCAGCTGTCCTTGGCGCGGCATTGCTGGCAGGTTGTGCGCCCGGCCTCGGTAGCGGCTCGTACACGCGGGATGAGGCACGGCGCGAGCAGAATGTGCGCATGGGCATCGTCGAAAGCGTGCGCCCGGTACAGATCGAGGGCACGCGCAGCGGGGTCGGCCCTGCGGCAGGCGCCGTGGTCGGCGGTGTGGCCGGCAGCACGGTCGGTGGCGGTCGCGGTGCGGCTGTGGCGACGGTGCTGGGTGCAGTTGCCGGCGGAGTCGCCGGCCAGGCGGTCGAAGAAGGCACTACGCGCACCAACGGGGTCGAGGTCACGGTCAAGCTCAACAACGGCGCGCTGGTGGCGATCGTGCAGGCGGCAGATGAAACTTTCAAACCCGGTGACCGCGTGCGCATCCTGTCTGATGGTCGCACGTCCCGCGTAACGCACTGAACCCGTATTGACCGCATACGTCGCGGGTCACAGCCTGCGGCGCCGGTCCGCGGTATACCGCTGTCGGTGCGGCTGATGTTAACGCGCCGCGCGCCCCTATAATGGCCGCCATGAGCGGCCGGGCCACATCATCGTTGTTGACGCGCGGCATGCGACTGGTCCGCATCGCGCTGCATTTGTCGAGCGGAATGCTGACGGTTGCGCTGGCCTTCCCTTTTTACGATCCGATCCGGCGCCGACGCGCGATCAAGCACTGGGCGCAGTCGCTGCTGCACATACTCGACATGCGCATGCATGTGCATGGCCTGCCGCATCTGCACGGACATCCCGCAATGCTCGTCGCCAATCACGTTTCGTGGCTGGACATCTACGCGATCAATGCGGTAGTGCCGGTGCGGTTTGTTGCCAAGTCGGAGGTGCGCGCGTGGCCGGCAATCGGCTGGCTGAGTGCGCGCACCGGCACGCTGTTCATCGAGCGGGCGCGCCGCAGCGATACGACGCGCATCAACCGCGAAATCGCTGAAGCCATGCTGTGCGGCGACATTGTTGCGGTATTCCCGGAGGGCACAACCACCGACGGTGCGGGTGTGCTGCGATTTCACAGCTCGTTGTTGCAGCCGGCATTGCTGGCGCGGGCGCAGGTACACCCCGTAGCACTGCGTTACGAGCACGACGACGGCACGCTGTGCGTCGAGGCGGCCTATGACGGGGACAAGAGCTTATGGAATTCCTTGTGCGCGATCATCGCCCAGCCGCAAATTCATGTTCATGTCTGGTTCCTGCCGGTGTTGCCGCCGGATGCGACCCACCGCCGCGAACTGGCGGATGCGGCTCAAACTGCTATTGCGGGTCGCCTGAAGTCCTGACGGATTCGCATCCGCACTGAAAGACGCGCCGGTCTTCCAGGCGCACCAGCGTCAGGCGCCGTCCCCAGACACAGCCCGAATCAAGGCCGAGGATATCGTCGCGCAGCGTCAGGCCCAGCGCCGCCCAGTGGCCGAACAGCACCGGGGTGTCGCGGCTGGTGCGCCCCGGGACATCGAACCAGGGCAGATAACCCGGCGGCGCGCCCTGTGGCCCGGTCTTGTGCGTGAACTCCATTACGCCATCGCCGGTGCACAGCCGCAGCCGCGTCATCGCGTTGACGACGACCCGCAGCCGGTCGTAGCCTCTCAGGCCGTCATGCCACTGCACCGGTTCATTGCCGTACATCTGGCGCAGGAACTCGCCGTGCTCCGGACCCTGCAGCGCGGCTTCGACTTCGCGCGCCAGCGCCAGCGCCTGCGGGATGCTCCATTGCGGCAGCAGACCCGCGTGCACCATCGCGTAGCCGGAGCCCGCGTGCATCAGCCGCTGCGCCCGCAGCCAGGCCAGCAGTTCATCGCGGTCCGGTGCAGCGAGGATTTCATCGAGCGTGTCGCCGCGATGCGGCTTGCGCACACCGGCCGCAACCACCAGCAGATGCAGATCATGGTTGCCGAGGACCGTGACTGCGCGCTCGCCGAGGTCACGCACGTAACGCAGCACGGCCAGCGATTGCGCTCCGCGGTTGACCAGGTCGCCGACCAGCCATAGCCGATCCTGCCGCGGATCAAACGCGGCGGCATCCAGCAGTCGCCGCATTTCATCGTAGCAGCCCTGAACGTCACCGATCGCGTAGGTGGCCATGGCGGAAGCTCAGTAAATCAGTTCAGATAAAAAAAGGCGCAGACATGCTGCGCCTTTGGATTGTGCATGCCTGGCTGGTATTACTTGACCAGTGCCATTAGGTAATCAACCGCGGCCTTGATGTCGGCATCTGCCAGACTGGCGTTGCCGCCCTTGGGTGGCATGGCGCCCTTGCCTTTGATGACAGAAGCATACAGCGCATCCTTGCCTGTTTTCAGGCGCGGCGCCCACGCGGCCTTGTCGCCGGGTTTCGGCGCGCCGGCGACACCGGCTGCATGGCAGGCGGCACAGCTCGAGTCATAAACGCTCTTGCCTTTTGCGCTGTCGCCGCCGGCGGCGGCAGGCGCGGCCATTGCCACGGCCGGGGCTGCCGCTACTGCAGTTGCAGCCGTTGCCGGAGCTGCGGCGGCTGCGGGCGCGGCGGGTTCTTTCCAGTTGCTGCCGGCTTCGTTCGCGAGGTAGACGACGGCGCGCGCCACCTCGGTATCCGGCAGATCCGGGTTGCCCCCGCGTGCCGGCATCTGGCGGATGCCCTTGATCGCGTTGGCAATCAGTTTTTCCTGTCCCTGGGCGATTCTTGCGGTCCAGGCCTGTTTGTCGCCCAGTTTCGGCGAATTCAGCACGCCCGTCGTATGACAGGCGGCGCAGGCAGCCTCATACACTACTTTGCCGCTCCTGATCTCCTGCGCGCCCCCGGCCGCGGCAATAACGACATCGCCTGCGGGCTTGATGCGCTTGGCCACGGCTTCTTCGGCGGCAGCAGTGGGTTTTGCCGTGGCCGCGGGCTTGCGGTAGTTGTCGATCGCGAGCTGCGCCAGCATCACAATCAGCAGCACCGGCACGACAAAGGAAAGCACAACGACAATGATCAGTTGTTGCGGCGTCTTGATCAGGGAGCTGTGTTCCGGGGGATTTTGTTGGCTCATTGCAATTTCCTGAAGCTGCAAGAAAGCGCGGATTATATCGGCATTGCCACGGGCGGTAAAACCGGCTCCCGGGGCCATGATAGAATCGGCCCCGCAACGCGCCCGTAGCTCAGCTGGATAGAGTACTGCCCTCCGAAGGCAGGGGTCGGACGTTCGAATCGTCTCGGGCGCGCCATTTTTACTCTGCCCTCCACTCTGCGCTGCCATGTCACCACCCGTAGACTGCGATGTATTGATCGTCGGTGGCGGCCACAACGGCCTGACCTGTGCCTGTTATCTCGCCGCGGCCGGGCTCAAGGTGCGCATCCTTGAACGGCGCAAGGTGGTCGGCGGCGCAGCGGTGACCGAGGAATTCCATCCCGGCTTCCGCAATTCCACGGCAAGCTACACGGTCAGCCTGCTCAATCCGCGCGTGATCCGCGACCTCAAGCTGGCGGCGCATGGTCTGCGCATTGTCGAGCGGCCGATTTCGAATTTCCTGCCGCTGTCCGACAGCGAATACCTCAAGGTCGGCGGATCGCTGGCAGCGACGCAGGCCGAGGTCGCGCGTTTTTCCGCGGCCGACGCGGCGCGCCTGCCGGGTTATTACGCGATGCTCGAACGCGTGGCCGACATCCTGCGCGATCTGGCCGAAGAAACGCCGCCCAATGTCGGCGGCGGCGCCGGCGATTTTTTTGCGGCGATCAAAGTGGCGCGGCGTTTCAAGAAACTCGACATGGCGACGCGTCGCCATGTGGTCGACCTGTTCACCAAAAGCGCCGGTGATTTTCTCGACATGTGGTTTGAGTCGGCGCCGATCAAGGCTGCATTCGGCTTTGATTCGATCGTCGGCAATTTTGCCAGCCCCTACGCACCGGGCACGGCTTACGTGCTGCTGCACCATGTGTTCGGCGAAGTGAACGGCAAGCGCGGCATCTGGGGCCATGCCATCGGCGGCATGGGCGCGATCACTCAGGCCATGGCCGCGGAAGCAAAGGCGCGCGGCGTGTATATCGACACCGATGCCGAGGTCGTCAATGTTTGCGTGGACTCGCGTGGCGCGCAGGGCGTGCAGTTGAAGGACGGGCGCGTGATCGAGGCGCGCTGCGTTGCCGCGAACGTCAATCCGAAACTGCTGTATCTCCATCTGGTGGATGCCTCCGCGCTCGATGCTGATTTCCTGCAGCGCATGCGCGGCTGGAAATGCGCGTCGGCCACTTTTCGCATGAACGTGGCGTTGCGTGAGCTGCCGGATTTCAACTGTATGCCGGGCATGGCCGTGGCCGAGCATCACCAGTCGGGCATCATCATGGCGCCGTCGCTGGCGTACATGGAGCAGGCGTATTTCGATGCGCGTACTTATGGCTGCTCGCGCGCACCGGTGGTCGAGATGCTGATTCCTTCGACCGTGGATGACACGCTGGCGCCCAAGGGGCAGCATGCGGCGAGCCTGTTCTGCCAGCACTTCAGCCCCGAGCTGCCGAACGGGCTGAGCTGGGACGGCATACGCGAGGATGCGGCGGACCTCGTCATCGACACCGTCGCACGTTATGCGCAGAACTTCAGGGATGCCGTCATCGCGCGCAAGATCCTGTCGCCGTTGGACATGGAGCGCGATTTCGGCCTGGTCGGCGGCGACATATTCCACGGCGCGCTGACCCTGGACCAGTTGTGGAGCGCGCGACCGATGCTGGGTTATGCGGACTATCGCTCACCGGTGAACCGCCTGTATCTGTGCGGCGCCGGCGCACATCCGGGCGGCGGCGTCACCGGCCTGCCGGGACGCAACGCGGCACGTGAAATCATCCGCGACTTCAGGCGCGGCAGGCTCAAGGTGCAGAAGCCATGATGCGTCGCGGCTTCCTGGTGTTGCTGTGCACGATATTGCTCGCCGCTTGCGGCGGCAGTACGCCGCCGGTTGCGTCACTGGGCGCCAATGACGTCGTGCTCGCGTTCGGCGACAGCCTCACCTACGGCACCGGCGCGAAGCCCGAGGAGAGCTATCCCGCGATACTTGGCCAGCTGATCGGCCGGCCGGTCGTGCGTGCCGGCGTGCCGGGTGAGCAGACCGCGGGCGCACTGGCGCGGCTGCCCGCCGTGCTCGATGAGCATCAGCCGCGCCTGGTCATCGTCTGCCTCGGTGGCAACGACATGCTGCGCAAGCGTGCGCTGCCCGAGATCGAAGCCAACCTGCGTGAAATCCTCAAGACCATCAAGGCGCGGGGCCTTGATGCGATACTGGTCGGCGTGCCCGCGCCGGGACTGATTACCAGCGCGCCGGATTTCTACGAAAGGCTGGCACAGGAATTCCGCATTCCATATGAGGGCGAGGTCGTTACCAGCGTGCTCTACAAGGCGGACCTGAAGTCCGACCCCATACATCCCAACGCCGCCGGTTACCGCAAAGTGGCCGAGGCGATTGCTGAGCTGTTGCGCAAAGCCAGGGCCATCTGACCGATGGCTACAAGAACATACTCGGCGCGCCGGCTGACGTTCATCATGTGCTGCGCCGAAGTGCTGTCGATGACGGGCTTCGCCGCGTACACGACCCTGCTGCCGCAACTGCAGCGCGAATGGGGCATTTCCAATTCCGAGGCCGGCGCGATCAGCGGCATCCTCTTTGCCGGCTACATGATGTCGGTGCCGGTGCTGACCAGCCTCACCGACCGCATGGATGCCCGCCGCATCTATCTTGCCGCGTGTCTGACTGGCGCCCTGGGTGCCGCGATCTTCGCCTGGATCGGACAGGGTTTCTGGAGTGCGGCGCTGGCGCAGTTCCTGATCGGCGCCGGCCTCGGCGGCACCTACATGCCGGGGCTGAAAGCGCTGACCGATCACCTTGAAGGCGCAGCGCAGTCGCGTGCGACGGCGTTCTACACGGCGAGCTTCGGCCTGGGCTCAACGGTGTCCATTCTGGTCGCAGGCAAGCTCGGCGCCAGTTACGACTGGCACTGGGCATTCTGGTTCGGCACCATCGGACCGGTGCTGGCAGGGCTCATCGTGATGCTGGCAATACCGCTGGGCCGCAGCCGTCCGCGCGAACAGCACACGACAGCGCTGCTCGATTTCCGGCCGGTGCTGCGCAACCGCCAGACGCTGACCTACGTGATCGGCTATGCCGCGCATAACTACGAGCTGTTCGGCACGCGTTCGTGGATGGTGGCGTTCCTGGTGTTCTGTGCCGCGCTGCAGCCCGAGAGCGCACCGATGATCATCAGCGCGGCCACGCTGGCGGCGCTGATCAACGTGATGGGGCCGGTGTTCAGCATCAGCGGCAATGAACTGGCCATCCGTTTCGGTCGCCAGCGGATCATCTTCCTGTTCATGACGCTGTCGGGCGCGCTCGCCTGCGTGATCGGTTTCACCGCGGCGTGGCCGTGGTACGTCGTGGTGCTGCTGCTGATGGTGCATTACAGCGCAATGCTCGGCGACTCCGCGGCGCTCACTTCGGGCGCGGTTGCTGCAACGCCGCCGGAGATGCGCGGCGCGATGATGGCGGTGTATTCCTTCATCGGTTTCAGCACGGCGTTTCTGGCGCCGCTGGTGTTCGGCGTCACGCTCGACTTGGCCGGCGGCAATCAGGACATCAACGCGTGGGGGCTGGCGTTTGTCAGCATCGGCATCTTCGGTGTGCTGGCGCCGGTGGCGCGGTGGTGGTATCTGCGGAAATAGTTAAAAATACCAGTAAAATCAATTGATTATCGTGTTGGCGGACAATTTGCCGAATTCTTGGCCGCTATCGCCTGCCGGTATAAAACTCCGGCCAGCGCTCCAGCACCGCCGGCGCGTCATCTTTGTAGATGTGGCAGGAATTGATCTGGTACGGTTTCTTGGTGGTTGGTTTTTTCGCGTTGTGCGCTTCGCGCGCGCGGCCCGTGGCCTGGAATGCGGTGGTGCCCAGCGGGCCCAGCAGTTCGACCAGATGCGTGCAGCCGAGCACGCCGCCGACGCGCTCGGCGATCGCCTTGCGCCAGCCGGGGCCGATGGTGACGCCGGCGAGTTTCTTGAAGTTGACGGTGATGTTGCCGCAAGGTTCGTACGGGCCGGCATCGGTGACGGCCTCGACGTCGTGAATTTTCAGGTCGAGGTCGATCGTCAGCCGCAGCCACATGTTGTGTACAGCTTCACCGGGCTGGCGTTCGTGGCCGCCGTCGCGGCGTGAATGCACATAAGTCTTGGTGTCAACGAGATGGCCTTCGATGTCCCACAGGCCGTCTTCGCGCTCGTAGCCTTTGCATTCGATGGCGCGGGTGTGTTTCAGCGTGCGGGGGGCTGGGGCGGGCAGTGGCATGGCGCGTACTCCGGTGTATCAGTTTGATGAGGGCATGGCGGCGCGGCGATGTTCGATCTGCGCCAGTACTGTTTTCTTCCGTGCGGGACTGTAATTGATCCAGTGCGTGATCTCGTCGAGCGTGCGGTAGCAGCCGATGCACAGTCCGTGTTCGTAATCCATCAGGCAGACATGGACGCAGGGAGAATCTCGGTCGTTCATCGCGTGCGTGCTGATCAAGCCGCCTTGGCGCGGATGGCGCGTGCCGCGCGCGACAATGTGGGCCGGCCAATCACGCCGCAGATATATTCGCCGGCGGCGATCAGTTTGTTCATGTCGATGCCGGTTTCGATGCCGAGCCCGTCGAGCAGGTAGAGCACGTCTTCGGTGGCGACGTTGCCGGTAGCGCCCTTGGCGTACGGGCAGCCGCCAAGCCCGGCGATTGAACTGTCGAACGTGGCGATGCCGCATTCGAGCGCGGCATAGACATTGGCCACGGCCTGACCATAGGTGTCGTGGAAATGCCCAGCGAGACGTTCGATCGGAATATGCTTCGCGACGGCTTCGATGACGGCACGGGTCTTGCCGGCGGTGCCGGTACCGATGGTGTCGCAAATGGTGATTTCGTAACAGCCCATGGCATCCAGCGCGCGCGCCACATGCACCACTGCAGCGGGATCGACTTCGCCTTCGTACGGACAACCGAGACAGACTGAAATGTCGCCGCGCACCTTGAGGCCCTTGGCGATCGCCGCCTGTGCCACTTCTTCAAAGCGCGCGAGGCCCTCGTCGATGGTGCAGTTGGTGTTGCGCTTGGAAAAACTCTCGGTCGCCGCACCGAACACCACGGCTTCGTCGGCACCGGCGGCGATGGCGGCGTCCAGCCCTTTCATGTTCGGCACCAGCACCGGGTAGCTTACGCCGGGCTTGCGTTTGATGCCGGCCATGACTTCGGCGTTGTCGGCCATCTGCGGCACCCACTTGGGCGACACGAAGGCGGTGGCCTCGATAATGGACACGCCGGCATCCTGCAGCCGGTGGATCAGCTCGATTTTCTGCGCGGTGGAGACCGGCGCGGATTCATTCTGCAGGCCGTCGCGCGGGCCGACTTCGAAAATACGTGCTTTCTTGGGTAGTGCCATGTGTTTTACCTTCCTTCCGGCGCCGGCGTTTACGGCCGACGCTTGCGCAGTGTTTTGGTCGTCGCGGGGCCGGGTGCGGTCCACGATGGCTTGCGTTTCTCCAGGAACGCCGACAGGCCTTCCTGCGCCTCGGGCGTGGCGCGGATTTCGGCGATGCGCTTTGCGGTCGCGTTGACGATGCCGGGACCGATGAGGCTGTGCGCGCTCTTCGGGATCAGCTGCTTGATCGCGCGCACCGCATTCGGGCCGCTGGAGTACAGCTGATCGAGCATCGCGTTGACGCGCGCAGTCAGTCCGTTCTCGTCTACAAGTTCATGCACCAGGCCGATGCGCCAGGCTTCATTGGCATCGAACTGTTCACCGGAGAGCATGTAGCGCCGCGACTGGCGCTCGCCAATGGCGCCGATGACGTACGGGCTGATCATCGCCGGGATCACGCCGATTTTCACTTCGGACAGGCGGAAGGTCGCGGTGCGGGTGGCAATCGCAATGTCGCAGGCGGCGACGATGCCGCAGCCGCCGCCGCGCACGGCGCCGTGCACCGCAGCGACCGTGGGCTTCTTCAGCGAGTAGAGCGCATGGAACATGCGTGCCGATTCGCTGGCGCCGTCGTAATTCTGCTTCTTGGTGAATTGCGCGCTTTGCCGCATGTGCGCAATGTCGGCGCCGGCGCAGAAACTCCTGCCTGCGCCCTCGATGACCACGGCGCGCACCGCATCGTCTTTGGCCACATGGCTCAATGCCGCAGTCAGCGCGCGCACCATCTCCGGATCGAAGGCGTTGTGCACGTCCGGCCGGTTGAGGGTGAGGGTGGCATTGCCACGGTCGTCAATGGTGGTCAGCACCCGGGTGCTTGTGGTCTTGCTCATGATAGGTCCTTGGGATGATGAGGCAGGCTCTGTGCGGGGCGGGGCGCAACGCGGGTGCCGTGCGGGGAATTATAAGCGCGGCTGCTGCGGCGGGCGTCCGCGCCGTCCATTGTGTGGATATCGCTGCGCAGTGACGGATGCATCAGCAAGCAGCAATCACCATTTGCCTTCTGCCAGCCATCGCTCGATCTGGTCGAGGCGGTCTGATCCCCAGAACGGTTCGCCATCGACCACGATGTACGGCGAACCGAACACACCGCGTTCGACCGCTGCGTCGACCTCGGCCTTCAGGCGTTCCTTGACTGCGGGGTCGTTCAGGGCCGCGGCGACGGTTTCCTTGTCGTGCCCGAGTTTGGCGGCGATGTTGACGGTGACTTCCGGGTTCGAGATGTCCCGGTCTTCGGCAAAGTAGGCGCGGTACAGGGCCTGGGCCAGCGCTCTTCCCGCATCCGGGTCGCGGTCATTGAGCCAGTAAAAGGCGCGGCAGGGCGCCGTCGATGAAATCGGAAACCGTGTCGGCATCTTGAACGGCATGTCGAACCAGCGGGCCGAACGGGTCAGGTCGTGAAGCGCGTAGCTGCCTTTCATCGGGATGGTGGTCAGCGGCTGCTGGCCGGTTACCTTGAACACGGCGCCGAGCAGAATCGGCCGCCAGATCGTGGTGCGCTGGTATTTTGCGGCGAGCGCATCGATTTTTCCGGCGGCGAAATAGCCGTATGGTGACGAGAAATCGAAGTAAAAATCGATCGGTGAGGCCATGTCGAACTCCTGGGTGGATAATGGACGTGTCGATTCAGCGCAGCGGACAACCAGTTGTAATTTGTTGTTTTTAATGAAGATGAGTTCTATCGTTTACGTAAACGTAAATGTTGCTGCACTGCTACGCAGCAACCGGTTTGTCGCGCCCGGTTTCGGTCAGCAAGCGCTGACACTGCTTGGCAAAGAAGTTGATTTCATTAAGCATGATCTCCACGTCCTCGCGTTGCTGTTCCAGTTGCGCGCGCCGCCGCTCCAGCTTCACGGCAAATTCCTCCAACTGACGGCGGTCGTCATTGGCCAGGTCATACAGCTCGAACAGCTCGCGGATTTCGTTAAGGGAGAAGCCGAGGCGCTTGCCGCGTAATGCAAGTTTGAGGCGGACGCGGTCGCGATGGCTGAAAATGCGGTTGACGCCGTCGCGCGTGGGATTGACCAGGCCCTGGTCCTCGTAGTGCCGCAAGGTGCGCGTGGTCACGTCAAACTCGCGTGCCAAGTCACTGATCGTGTAGGTTTTACTCATTGTGCTCCGCAGCAACAGCAGGTAACATGTGGCAGGACGATATCATTGCTTTTACGTAAACGTCAATTTATATGCAGTTCTGGCGTCCGTCGCCAGTACCCCAAGAGAGCCGTAATGACAGCCAAACAAACTCAAACTGAAACGTCGACCATGGACCACGCCGCGATGGCCCGCCTCTACGCCGACATTGCCGAGAAAAGCGGTGCCCTGCTCAGCAAGTACATGGCCCGCGGCGCCAACGGCGTGCCCGCGATGAACGACGAATTGGGCATTGCCAAGGCGTTCTTCGAGGCCTGGGGCCTGATGCTCACCGATCCGATGCGTGTCGCCGAAATGCAGATGAAGCTGTGGCAGGACTACATGGCCTTATGGCAGAACTCCATGTCCAAGATGATGGGGCAGGCGACGGCGCCTGTCGCCGAGCCGCACAAGACGGATCGCCGCTTCCGCCATGAAGACTGGGAAAACAATTTTCTCTACGACTATGTCAAGCAGTCCTACCTGATCGCCGCCCGCCACCTGCATCAGTCGCTGGGCAGCGTCGAGGGTCTCGACGAGAAGACCGCAAAGAAAGTTGATTTCTACACGCGACAGTACATTGATGCGCTCTCACCTTCCAATTTTCTGCTGACCAATCCGGAGGCGTTGCGCGAAACCGTGAGTTCGGGCGGCCAGAATCTGGTCAAGGGCCTGAACAACCTGCTCGAAGACCTGACGCGCGGCAATGGCGAACAGTTGCGCGTGCGCATGACCGACAGCACCGCGTTCAAACTCGGCGAGAACCTGGCCACCACCAAAGGCAAGGTCGTGTTCCAGAACGAAATCATGCAGCTGATCCAGTATGAGCCGCTGACGGAGAAGGTCCATGCGACGCCGCTGCTGATCATTCCGCCGTGGATCAACAAGTTCTACATTCTCGACATGCGCGAGAACAATTCATTTGTGCGCTGGGCAGTGGAGCAGGGACATACGGTCTTTGTGATCTCCTGGGTCAACCCCGACGAAAAACTGGCGCACAAGCGCTTCGACGACTATCTCAGCGAAGGATCGCTTGCCGCGCTCGACGTAATCCGCGACATCACGGGTGAAGAGCAGGCTAATGTCATCGGTTACTGCCTGGGCGGCACACTGCTCGCCTGCACCATGGCCTGGCTGGCGGCCAAAAAGCAGGACCGTATCCGCAGCGCGACCTTTTTTGTCACCATGATCGACTTCGAGCGGCCGGGCGAACTCGAGGTGTTCATCGACGAGCAGCAGGTCGGCGCGCTCGAGAAGAAAATGGAGGAGCGCGGCTATCTCGAAGGCTCGGAGATGGCCACCACCTTCAACATGCTGCGTGCCAATGACCTGATCTGGTCATTCGTGGTCAATAACTATCTGCTGGGCAAGGACCCGTTCCCGTTCGATCTGTTGCACTGGAACGGCGACTCCACGCGCATGCCGGCAGCGATGCACAGCTTTTATCTGCGCAACCTCTATCTGAAGAACTTGCTGCGCATACCCGGCGGCATCACGCTCGCGGGCACGCCCATCGACATTACCAAGGCCAAAGTGCCGGCGTACTTCATTTCGACCGTCGAGGATCACATTGCCCCGTGGCAATCGACCTACGCCGGTGCGCAGCTGTTGCCGGGCCCCGTGCGTTTCGTCCTGGGCGGATCGGGCCATATTGCCGGGATCATCAATCCGCCCGCCGCGAACAAGTATGGTTACTGGGTCAACGACAAGCTGGATGCGCAGCCCGAGCAGTGGCTGGAGAAAGCGACCCAGCACGCCGGCTCGTGGTGGACGGACTGGGGCAAGTGGGCCGCCAAGCACGGCGACAAGAAAATTGCTGCGCGCAAGCCCGGCAACGGCAAGTTCAAGCCGATCGAAGACGCGCCGGGCTCCTACGTGCAGCAGCGCATCGGGTAAGCTCTTCCTTTGGCCGGATCGGGAGCACTTTCAATGAACTTCAAGAATCTGTTGCTGGAACAACCCGAACCCGGCGTTTATCTGCTGACGGTAAACCGCCCGCAGGCCCTGAATGCATTGAACGCGGCGACGCTGATGGAACTGGCGCTGGCCATCGCCGAGGTCGCCGCAGACACTGCAGCCCGCGTCCTGCTCGTGACCGGCGCGGGAGAAAAAGCGTTCGTGGCCGGTGCGGACATCAGCGAAATGGTCGACTTCAGCGCCGGGCAGGCACAGGTGTTCTCGGAACAGGGCATGCAGGTCATGCACGCCCTTGAGGCCCTGCCGGTACCGGTGATCGCGCTGGTTCACGGCTATGCCTTGGGCGGCGGCTGCGAACTGGCACTGGCCTGCGACTGGATCATCGCGTCCGACCGCGCGGTGTTCGGCCAGCCCGAGGTCAATCTGGGCATACCGCCGGGATTTGGCGGTACCCAGCGTCTCGCCCGCCGGGTCGGGCGTGCACGGGCGCTGGACATGATCACGACGGCACGGCAGGTCAAGGCCGAAGAAGCGCTGGCCATCGGCCTGGTCACCCGGCTCGTACCTGCCGGCGAATTGCGCAATACGGGCCTGGCCATTGCCCGCACCATAGCCGCCAAGGGTCCGGTTGCCGTCCGGCTGGCCAAGCAGGCGGTGGTGCAAGGCGGGGACATGAGCCTGGCCAATGCCTGTGCGCATGAAACCGCGATGTTCGCGCTGGCCTTTGCTACCGAGGATCAACGCGAAGGCATGCAAGCGTTCCTCGGCAAGCGGCCGGCCCGTTTCAGCGGACGCTAGCGCGGCGCGGGTCACCCGCGCAGTCGTTCGGTTGTTGCGGCGCACCACCGAGTGAGCCGCGGTTTCAGCACAGACGTTATAATTACTCATCCCATCACGGTTGTGATTCGGGCACCATAAGTGCCGGAATTGCCGTGAAAAACAGCCTTAAAAAGGTATGCCCAATGGATATGAATGACCTCCAGAGAGATCTGGACCCGGAGGAGACGCGCGAGTGGCTGGATGCACTGAAATCGGTGCTCGAGCGCGAAGGCGCGGAGCGCGCCAACTTTCTGCTCGACCGCCTCGTCAACGAAGCGCGTCGCTCCGGTGCATACATTCCGTATAACGCCAACACGGCGTATCTGAATACGATCCCGTCGGACCGCGAGGAGCATTCGCCGGGTGATGCCGAGCTTGAGCACAAGATCCGTTCGCTGGTGCGCTGGAATGCAATGGCGACGGTGCTTCGCGCCAACAAGGAATCGTCCGAACTGGGCGGCCATATATCCAGCTTCGCCTCGGCGGCGACGCTGTATGACGTCGGGTTCAATCATTTCTTTCGTGCGGCCAATGAGAAGTTCCTCGGTGATCTGGTTTATATCCAGGGACATTCGGCGCCCGGTGTTTATGCGCGGGCCTACCTGGAAGGACGCATCACCGAAGACCAGCTGAGCAACTTCCGTCAGGAAGTCGACGGCAAGGGACTGTCGTCCTATCCGCATCCGTGGCTGATGCCTGATTTCTGGCAGTTCCCGACGGTATCGATGGGGCTGGGCCCGCTGATGGCGATTTATCAGGCCCGTTTCATGCGCTACCTGAAAGACCGCAGCCTGATCGAAGCGCAGGGCCGCAAGGTCTGGGCGTTCATGGGCGACGGCGAAATGGACGAGCCGGAATCAAAGGGTGCGATCTCGCTCGCCGGCCGCGAAAAGCTCGACAACCTGATCTTCGTCATCAACTGCAACCTGCAGCGCTTGGACGGCCCGGTGCGCGGCAACGGCAAGATCATCCAGGAACTGGAATCGGATTTCCGCGGTTCCGGCTGGAACGTGATCAAAGTGGTCTGGGGTTCGTACTGGGACCCGCTATTGCTGAAAGACAAGACCGGCATCCTGCTCAAGCGCATGGAAGAATGCGTGGACGGGGAATACCAGGCCTTCAAGTCGCACGACGGTGCGTTTGTGCGCAAGCATTTCTTCGGCAAATATCCGGAGCTCGCGGACATGGTCGCCAACATGTCCGACGACGACATCTGGCGCCTGAACCGCGGCGGCCACGATCCGCACAAGATGTATGCCGCCTACGCCGCTGCGATGAAACATACGGGTCAGCCGACGGTGATACTGGCCAAGACGGTCAAGGGCTACGGCATGGGCGAGGCCGGCGAGGCCCAGAACATCACCCACCAGCAGAAAAAGATGGACGTTGAATCCATCCGCAAGTTCCGCGACCGCTTCCGGGTGCCTGTCGAGGACGAA
>JBFKCU010000002.1:0-34316 GCA_041620115.1 Burkholderiales bacterium
CGCGGGTTCCTGTGCCGACACGATCTCGTCAAGCCCGGGGATTTTCAGTTCCTGTCCGATGCGCGCCCATTCGTCGCCCTCTTCACGCAGCGCGGTGGCCGTCAGTGGATTGGCTTCCAGCCATGCCGGATCGAAGCTCAGGCGTATGCGCCCTGCCTGCGCTTTGATTTCCAGCGGCGGAAAACGCACGTCGCGTCGCGCCCGGCACAGCAGCACGGCCAGCCGCAGTGCGAGGACGACAGGCCGGTCTTCCTCCGCCGGCGGAGCCTGCAGTGATTTTTTCAGCGACCGGCGGTGGCTCAGGACCAGGGTCGCCAGGCGCTCCTGCTCTTCGCGCGAGAACCCGGGCATGTCGGCATTGCTGATGATATAGGCGGAGTGTTTGTGATAGCCGCTGTACGCCACCGGAATGCCGATTTCGTGCAGCTTCGCGGCCCATCCCAGATGTCGCAGCGTGTCGTCATCCGCGGCGCCCCCCGCCAGTTTCTCGTACAGTGTCGCCGCGCAGGTGGCGACGCGACGCGCCTGTTTGGCGTCAACATGATAGCGTTGCATGAATTGGGCAACGGTGGCATCGCGCATGTCCTGATGATGAAAGCGTCCCAGCATGTCGTAGAGTATGCCCTGACGCATGGCACCGGTCGCCGGGGCCAGCGTTTCGATTCTGAGTTCGTCGAGTACAGCGTGGAGTATGGCCAGGCCGCCGGCGAGTACCGGCTGGCGATCCGGGCGCAGTCCCGGCAGTTCAATGCGCGCAATATCACCCGCCTTGATCAACTGGCTGCGCAGCCGTTCGAGTCCGTCCAGCGTGATCGCGCCATCAGTATGTCCGGACAACTGGAGAATCTCGGCGAGTGCGCGGATGGTGCCTGATGAGCCGACGGCGTGCTGCCAGTTGCCGCGCGTGTAATTGTCGACGATGGGCAGCAGTTCCGCACGCGCTGCGAGGCCGGCCTGCTTGAATGCCGATTTGGTCATCCGGCCGTCGCGGAAATAGCGCAGGCTGTATGACACGCAACCCATAAACAGGCTCTCCAGCCGCAGCGGTTTGTAACCGGTGCCGATGATGCACTCAGTGGAGCCGCCGCCGATATCGACCACCAGGCGCTTTTCGCGTGACGCCGGCAGGCTGTGCGCGACGCCAAGGTAGATCAGCCGCGCTTCTTCGCGGCCGGCGACGACTTCAATCGGAAAACCGAGCGCCGCGCGTGCTTTTCTCAGAAAAGGCTTGGCATTCTTGGCGACGCGCAGCGTGTTGGTGCCGATCGCGCGTACCGCGTGCCGGTCGAGCCCGCGCAAACGCTCGCCGAAACGGGCGAGGCAGGCGATGGCGCGCTCCTGCGATTCATCATCGAGTTTTTTGTCCTTGCCGAGGCCGGCACCGAGGCGTATGGGCTCGCGCAGCGAATCCAGCGGGAAGAACTGGTCGCCGGCCACGCGGGCGATCTGGCAATGGAAGGAATTGGAGCCCAGGTCTACGGCGACGATGGTGGACTGGTCCGCCACCTCAGGAAATCTCCGCTCGCATCACCGTCTGAATGATCTGCATGGCTTGCCCCGTGTTTCGGGTCAGAGTGTACCACGCGGTGCGGCCTGTCACCCCAGCGCTTCGCGCTCCAGCGCCTCGACCCCGGTATGCCGCACGTCCTTGCCCTTGACCAGATAAACGACGTACTCGGACATGTTCTTGGCGTGGTCACCGATGCGTTCAATCGCCTTGGCGATGAACAGGATTTCGATGGCGTGAGAAATCGTGCGCGGGTCTTCCATCATGAAGGTGATCAACTGGCGCAGGATGCCGACGAACTCTCTGTCGACCTGTTCATCCTGGCGTACAACCTTCGCGGCGACGGTGAGATCCAGCCGTGCGAACGCATCCAGCGCGTTGCGCAGCATGCCCAGCGCGATTTCTGCGACGTGCTGTATTTCCGACGCGCGCAGCACCGTCGGCCGGTCGCTGGCGTAGATCGCCTGTGTCATGCGCGCTATTTTTGCTGCTTCATCCCCGATGCGCTCCAGGTCGGTAATGGTCTTGACCACGGTCATGACCATGCGCAGATCCTTGGCCGCCGGCTGGCGCCTGGCGATGACGGTGCTGCATTCCTCGTCGATGGCGACTTCCAGCGCGTTGACGCGATGGTCGCTTTCAATGACTTCGCGGGCGAGTTCGGCGTTGCCACTGGCCAGAGCCGCCAGTGCGCGGGTGATCTGCTCCTCGACCAGGCCGCCCATTTGAAGAACTCGCGATCGGATTTCTTCGAGTTCGGTGTCGAATTGCTTCAGCGTATGGTCAGGCATGATGAATATTCTCTACGGGAAAATACGGTTAATAGCAGCCAATTATGACAATTTCGTGGCGCCGGGTGTGCGCCGCAGGGTTTCCACGCCGTTCTTTCCGGCCAGCAGCAGCACGTCGGCGGGGCGCCGCGCAAACAACCCGTTGGTGACGACACCGGTGATCTGGTTCAGCTGGTTCTCCAGCTTCTGCGGGTCGAGGATGGTCAGGTTGTGCACATCAAGGATCAGATTGCCGTTGTCGGTGACGAACTTGGCGCGCCATTCGGGCTGGCCGCCCAGCTTGACGATCTCGCGCGCGACGTAGGAGCGCGCCATCGGAATGACCTCTACGGGCAGGGGGAACCGGCCCAGCACGTCCACCAGTTTCGACGCGTCGGCGATGCAGATGAACTGCTGTGCCACCGCGGCGACAATTTTTTCCCGGGTCAGGGCGCCGCCGCCGCCCTTGATCATGGTGAGATGGCGCGTGACTTCGTCGGCACCGTCGACGTAGACCGGCAGCTCACGCACGCTGTTCAGGTCGTGCACATGGATGCCGGCCGCCTTCAGTCTGGCCGCGCTTGCCTCGGAACTCGAAACCGCACCGTCGATGCGGCCTTTGATTTTTGCCAGAGCATCAATGAAAAAATTGACCGTCGAGCCGGTGCCGACACCGACGATGCTGCCGTCTGGTACCAATGCGATCGCGGCCTCAGCGGCGGCCTGCTTCAGTGCGTCCTGGCTCATACTCTGCTCCATGTGGCGATGGCGATTCAATATACACGAATCAATCTGCCGCCGGCATCCATCGCCTGCCGGCGGCATTCCTGATAACCTTTGGGAATCAGGCGTTTGGCAGGGCAGAATGAACGGTACGGTGGAACAACAATGAAAAAAACGGATTACCTGGAGCGCATCCTCAATGCGCGTGTTTATGACGTGGCCGTCGAGACGCCGCTGGAACTGGCACCGAATCTGACGCGACGCTTGCGCAACCGCATCCTGCTCAAGCGCGAAGACATGCAGCCCGTGTTTTCATTCAAGCTGCGCGGCGCATACAACAAGATGGCGCACCTGTCGGCGGAAGCGCTGCGCCGCGGCGTGATCGCGGCTTCGGCGGGCAATCACGCACAGGGTGTGGCGCTGGCCGCCCAGCGCCTGCGTTGCACGGCGACCATCGTCATGCCCGTCACCACGCCGGACATCAAGGTGGACGCGGTGCGTGCACGGGGCGCCAGGGTGGTGCTGCACGGCGACTCCTATGACGAAGCATCGGCCTACGCACACCAGCTCGAGCGACGCGGCAAGCTGACCTATGTACACCCCTACGACGACCCGGATGTGATTGCCGGGCAGGGCACGATTGCGATGGAAATCCTGCGCCAGCACCCCGAGCCGATCGATGCGATTTTTGTCGCGATCGGCGGCGGGGGCCTGATCGCCGGCATCGCCGCTTATGTCAAACGCCTGCGGCCCGAGATCAAGATTATCGGCGTGGAGCCCATCGATGCCGATGCCATGTACCAGTCGCTGAAAGCGGGCCGACGGGTCAAACTTGCACAGGTCGGGCTGTTTGCCGACGGCGTCGCGGTGAAGCAGGTCGGCCGCGAGACCTTCCGCCTGTGCCGTACGCTGGTCGACGAAATCATCCGTGTCGATACCGATGCGATGTGCGCGGCGATCAAGGACGTGTTCGAGGATACGCGCGCCATTCTCGAGCCCGCCGGGGCGCTGGCGATTGCCGGTGCCAAGGTCTGGGCCGGCCGCAAGAAGGTGCGTGGGGCGACTCTGGTGGCCGTTGCCTGCGGCGCCAATATGAACTTTGACCGGCTCCGGTTTGTCGCAGAAGAGGCGGAGTTGGGTGAAAACCGCGAGGCGGTGCTCGCGGTGACGATTCCGGAGAAACCCGGCAGTTTCAAGGCGTTTTGCGAAATGCTGGGCCCGCGCAACGTAACGGAGTTCAATTATCGCTATGACGATGCCAAACAGGCGCGGGTGTTTGTCGGGGTGCAGGTGAGGGACCGCAAGGAAACGGCGCAACTGGTGCGCATGCTGCGGCGGCACGGGCTGCAGACGCTGGATCTGAGCAGCAATGAACTGGCGAAACTGCATGTGCGCCACATGGTCGGCGGGCATGCGCCGGGCGCGAAGAACGAGATCCTCTATCGTTTCGAGTTTCCGGAACGGCCCGGTGCGCTGGTGCGTTTCCTCACCAGCATGAGCCGTGGCTGGAACATCAGTCTGTTTCATTACCGCAACCATGGCGCCGATTACGGCAGGGTGCTGGTCGGCATGGAAGTGCCGCGGGCCGACAAGGCCAAGTTCCGCAGGTTTCTGGCGCAGGTGGGTTATCCCTGGTGTGACGAGACCCGTAACCCGGCTTACCGCTTGTTTCTTGCTTAAAATACGATTATAATCAATAACTTATGGCAATACTTTTGAGCTTGACTGACATCCTCGGTGTGGCGTCATGGCGTTGAGAATCGCCTGTGTGCGCCTGATTGCGGCTGCGATGTGCAGCCTCAGCGTCGCATCGGCGGGTGCCGCGAGTCTCGACGATGCGTTCCTGGCGGCGCGTGATGCCGCGCGTACCGGCGACAGCAGGAAGCTCGAACAGCTTGCACCGCGCTTCCAGGGGCACCTGCTTGAACCTTACGTGCAGTACTGGGCGCTGCAGGCGCGACTGGAGTCGCGTGCACCCGAAGAAATCCGCGCCTGGCTCGCCGCCAACCGCGACACGCCGTTGTCGGACTATCTGCGCCGGGACTGGCTGAAACTGCTGGGCAAGAGCGGCGAGTGGGAAGTGTTCAGCGTGGAACTGCCGGCGCTGGTCAACGACGACCTGGAGTTGACCTGTTACGCGTTGCAGGCGCGGGTTCGCAATGACAGTTTGGCGCTGCGCGAGGCGCGGCCACTGTGGTTCGTTGCGCGCGACCTGCCGTCGAGTTGTGACCCGCTGTTCGATGCGCTGGTGCGATCGCGGCAGTTGTCCACTGAGGATATTTGGGTGCGCGTCCGCCTTGCGCTGGAAGCGGGACAGGTCAGGCTGGCCAACGCCGTGGCCGCGCATCTGCCCAAAGGGCAGGCGCCGGACGCCCGCGCGCTGTCGGCGATATATGGAAACCCCGCAGGGTATTTGAATAATGCCGGCGCTGATCTGAAATCGCGTGGCGGACGGGAAGCCATGATGTTCGCAGCCTACCGGCTGGCGCGCTCGTCGCCGCAACAGGCGGCGGCGCACTGGACCAGGCTGGCGCCGCGGTTTTCCGAGGAGGAGCGCGCGTACGTCTGGGGCATGCTGGGTTATTTCGGCGCCATGCGCCATGATCCCGCAGCGCTGGACTGGTTCGCACAGGCGGAAGGCATGAGCGACCAGCAGCTTGCCTGGCAGGTGCGCGCCGCGCTGCGCGCCCGGCGCTGGAACGAGGTGCTTGCGGCGATTGATGCGATGACGCCGAAGGAGGCGAATGACCCGGCGTGGCGGTACTGGAAATCGCGTGCGCTGAAAGCGGCGGGTCGCGACGCTGATGCCGTGGCCCTGCTCAAACCGCTGGCGGCGGATTTCAGTTTCTATGGCCAACTGGCGCTCGAAGATCTGGGCGGAACGGTGCAATCACCGACGACCGCGTACAAGCCAACGGAAGAAGACCTGCGCAAAATCACCGCGCGCGCCGGCATCCAGCGCGCACTGGCCCTGTTCCGGCTGGACGCGCGCCTGGAGGGCGTGCGTGAATGGCTGTGGGCAATCCGCGGTTTTGATGACCGCCAGTTGCTGGCGGCGGCGGAGGTTGCACGGCGCAACGCGATTTATGACCGTGCAATCAACACTGCGGATCGCACGGTGTTCGAACATGATTTCGGTTTGCGTTACCTTGCGCCATACCGCGACCAGTTGCGCGCTGCCGCGAGACAGCTCGATCTCGACGAAGCCTGGGTCAACGGGTTGATCCGGCAGGAAAGCCGGTTCATCGCGCGGATCAAGTCGCACGCCGGGGCCAGCGGCCTGATGCAACTGATGCCGGCCACCGCGCGCTGGGTCGCGGGCAAGATCGGCCTCAAGGACTGGCATTGGTCGCAGGTCAACGAGGTGGAAACCAACATCAGCCTCGGCACGTATTACCTGCGGCATGTCCTCGATACGCTGGACGGCAGCCCGGTGCTGGCCTCCGCCGCCTATAACGCCGGACCGGGCCGTGCCCGCGGCTGGCGCGACGACCGGGGCATGGAAGCCGCCATCTACGCGGAGAGCATTCCGTTCAATGAAACCCGCGATTACGTCAAGAAAGTTATGGCCAACGCCAGCTATTACGCCCATAACTTCAGTCAGCAGACGCAGTCACTGAAAGCGCGTATCGGGGTGATCGAACCGCGAGCCCGCGACCGCGAAAAAGCGCTCGGAGATACACCCTAACCTCAGCGGCGGCGATGCCGTCGCCGGCCGTGGTGAGCGGGGGCGCGAAGGGTAGAATACACCGCTACCACTCACCAACATGCAACGTATCAACATGCAATTCATCACTATCTGCGTCATTGGCGGATCCGGTTTCGTCGGAAGGCACGTCTGTCAGCAACTGGCCGCGCGCGGTTATCGCGTACGCGTGCCCACGCGCGACCGCGAGCGGGCGAAGCCGCTGTTTCTGCTCCCCACCGTGGATGTCGTGACTGCCGATGTGCATGATCCCGCTGCGCTCGCTGCGGTGATCAGGGGCTGCGATGCGGTGATCAATCTGGTCGGTGTGCTGCATGATGCCCGCGGTTCGCGCGGATTTGAGGCCGCGCACATTGATCTCGCCCGCCGGGTGGTCGCCGCCTGCAAGGCCAACAAGGTCAGGCGCCTGCTGCACATGAGCGCGCTGGCGGCGGCATCCGACGCCCCCAGCCAGTATTTGCGCAGCAAGGGCGTGGCTGAGCGCATCGTTCAGGAATCCGGCCTCGATTTCACGATCTTTCGACCGTCGGTGATTTTCGGTCCCGAGGACAGTTTTCTCAACCTCTTTGCCGGTCTGGCGAAGATGCTGCCGGTACTGGCGCTGGCCAGCCCGAATGCGCGCTTTCAGCCGGTGTTCGTCGAGGATGTAGCGGCCGCGTTCGTGCATGCGCTGACCGATATCGGCAGCCTGGGCCGCTCTTATGAGCTGTGCGGGCCGAAACGCTACACGCTGCGTGAACTGGTCACTTACGTGGCCAAAGTCACAGGTAACCAGCGACCCGTGATCGGGTTGAGTCGCACATTGTCGTACGTCCAGGCGTATGCCATGGAACTGTTGCCGGTCAAACTGATGACGCGCGACAACCTGCGCTCCATGGAGGTCGATAGCGTATGCGACTGCGCCTTTCCGTTCGGCATCAGGCCGCAGTCGCTGGAAGCCGTGGCACCGACGTGGCTGGCGGTGCAAACGCCACGGGCACGCTATCAGCGTTTTCGCGATACCGCAGGCCGTTGAGACGAGTCCGCCCCGGCGGCAGCACACGGGCAGAAAAAACCATGCAGACTTACGTCGTTGGTGGTGCCGTGCGTGATGAGATGCTTGGCCTGCCGGTGCAGGACCGTGATTACGTGGTCGTCGGCGCGTCGCCCGAAGAAATGGTCAAGAGCGGCTTCCGGCCGGTAGGCCGCGATTTTCCGGTATTCCTGCATCCACAGACGCATGAGGAATACGCGCTGGCGCGCACCGAGCGCAAGACTGCGCCGGGTTATCACGGATTCACTTTTCACGCTGCACCGGATGTCACGCTGGAGCAGGATTTGCAGCGTCGCGACCTGACCATCAATGCCATGGCGCGCGACGAAGCCGGACGATTGATCGATCCGCATCACGGTGCCGACGATCTCAGTCGCGGCGTGTTGCGCCACGTCAGCCCGGCGTTTGCCGAGGATCCGGTGCGCATCCTGCGCGTTGCACGTTTTGCTGCACGCTTCGGTTTTACGGTGGCTCCGGAAACACAGGCGCTGATGGTGCAGATGGTGCAGGCTGGCGAAGCGGACGCACTGGTGGCCGAACGCGTCTGGCAGGAGCTGGCCAAGGGTCTGATGGAGCGCACGCCGTCTACGCTGTTCACCGTATTGCGCGAGTGCGGTGCGCTGGCGCGGGTGCTGCCGCAGATCGATGCGCTGTACGATCAGGGCGGGGCGGACGACGCGCTGGCAGCGCTGGACGCGGCCGCAGATCAGCAGGCCGGGCTGGATGCGCGGTTTGCCGCGCTGACGCGCACACTCGAGCCGGAGGCCGTCGAAGCGTTATGTGTAAAGTTGAAGGCGCCTGCTGCCTGTCGCGATCTCGCGCTGCTGGCGTCGCGCCACGCCAATGCCATTGCCGATGCCGTCAGCCTGGATGCTGGAGAACTGATGAGCCTGTTTGAAGGCGTGGACGCATGGCGGCGGCCGGAACGGGTGACGGCACTGGTGCACGCCGCGCTGGCAGGTATCGCTGACGGCGATGCCGTGCGGCGGTTCCTGCGCGGCGCGCATGAGGCGGTGCTGGCAGTGAACGCCGGCGCCATCGCAAAAAAATTTGAGGCTGCGGACGACATCAAGGCGGCGGTTGCGCAGGCGCGGCTGGATGCGCTGCGCGATTATTTGAAAAATGAATTGCACCAGAACAACAAATGACAGAAGGAGAGGCAATGATTGATTTTTATACGTGGACCACGCCCAATGGCCGCAAGGTTTCCATCATGCTCGAAGAGTGCGGGCTGCCGTACCGGCCGCACGCCGTCAACATCGGCAAGGGCGAGCAGTTTGCACCTGAATTTATCGCCATCAACCCCAACAGCAAGATACCGGCGATCGTTGATCCTGATGGTCCGGACGGCAAGCCGATTTCATTGATGGAGTCAGGTGCGATCCTGGTGTACCTGGCCGGCAAGACCGGGAAGTTTTTGCCGCAGGCGGTGCGCGGCCGCTACGACGCGTTGCAGTGGCTGATGTTCCAGATGGGCGGCGTCGGGCCGACGTTCGGGCAGGTGCACCATTTCCTGCGGGCGGCGAAGGAGCCGGTGCCGTACGCCATCGAACGTTATGTCAACGAGACACGGCGACTCTACGGGGTGCTCGACAAGCAACTCGCGGGGCACGAATGGCTGGCGGGTGGCGAGTACACCATCGCGGACATGTCGACCTACCCATGGGTTGCGCGTTACGAATGGCACAAGACCGACCTGAATGATTTCCCCAGCGTCAAGCGCTGGTTCGACAGGATCTCGGCGCGACCGGCGGTGCAACGCGGAATGGCGGTGCCGAAAGTGTGATCGCCCGGTCGCGCCGGCGGCGTTTCAGCTGCCGGGCGGCGATTGCGGGACGAGTACAGCGGCACCATTGAAGCGGCCGCTGCGCAGATCGTCGAGTGCGGTGTTGGCCTGATCAAGCGCGTAGGGCACCACCGACATCTGCAACGGCACCTGAGCGGCCAGCGCCATGAACGCCACCCCGTCCGCACGCGTCAGGTTGGCCACCGATTTGACGCTGCGCTCGCCCCACAGGATGGCGTAGGGAAACCCGGGGATGTCACTCATGTGGATGCCGGCGCAAACGACGGCACCGCCCTTGCGTACTGCGCGCAAGGCACGCGGGATCAGCGCACCCACTGGCGCGAATATGATTGCGGCGTCGAGCGATTCCGGCGCCGTCGCGTCGGAATCGCCGGCCCATACGGCGCCCAGGCTGCGCGCAAACTGCTGGCTTTCGACATCACCGGGGCGGCTGTACGTATAAATGGCCCGGCCCTGATGGTGTGCGATCTGGGCGACGATGTGCGCTGCTGCACCGAAGCCGTATATGCCCAGGCGTTGTGCGTCCCCGGCCATGACCAGTGCACGGTAACCGATCAGTCCGGCGCAGAGCAGAGGTGCAGCGTGAACGTCATCATAGGCGTCCGGAATTGCGAAACAATAACGCTGGCCAGCGATCGTGTACTCGGCATAACCGCCGTCGATGTGATAACCGGTGAACCGCGCCTCATCGCACAGGTTCTCGCGGCCGCCGCGGCAATGCGCGCAGGCGCCGCATACCTGCCCCAGCCAGGGTACGCCGACCCGGTCGCCGACGGCGAACTGCTCGACTGCGGCGCCTTTTGCAACGACGCGACCGACAATCTCGTGTCCCGGAATCAGCGGCAGCTTTGCCTCGGCCAGTTCGCCGTCAACGATATGCAGATCGGTGCGGCAAACGCCGCACGCGAGTACTTTGATCAGCAGCTGATGCGCGGCGGGTTCCCGGCGCGGCAGTTCGGCCAGCCGCAGCGCGGTGCGCGGCGCCGCCAGCACCATCGCTCTCACGGTCGCGCTTGTTCCCTGCGGGCGTAACGCTGCAGCAGGCGGATGATTTCGGCGGTGTCGAGTTCGGGACTGGTGCGCAGTGCGCTCACGCCTACGACCGTATTGGCCCAGGCCATGTGGCCGCGCATGCGCTGCACCACCTTGGGCCATTCGCGCGCGGTATGACGCTGCGGATCCGGCAGCGCATGGCACTGCGAACACGCGATGCTGTACATCTGCCCGGCGGTGCCGTGCAACGCCGGGTGGCGGGGATCGATTTCCTTTTGCGCGTGTTTTTCCAGATATGCCGCGAGCGTCGCGGCTTCGGCGTCGGTCGGGGCCTGGATGTCGGCCATCATTTCCTTCATCAGCGCGCCCATGTTGCCCTTGCCCTGCATGCGCCAGACCATGCGTTCGATGATTGGCGTCCAGCGCAGGGCGGTATGCATTTGCGGATTGGGCAGGTAATGGCATTGCACGCAATAGCGAGTGGCCAGACGCGCACCTTCGCTTTTCGGTTCGGGCAGCTGCGCCGGCGTTACCGACTGCGGCAGGATGCGCTCAAGCATGCGGCCGTGGGGGCTCTGCGACCACAGGTATTCGGCTTGTGCCACGGTCGGTGCCTCGGCCGCCAGCGCCGGGACGCCGGTCAGCAACGCGGCGGGAAACACCAGCGTGAGCAGGCGTATGAACGGGCGGCGTAACTGCATGGCTGCGACCATGATAACGGAAGTCGGCGGGTGCTTTACAGCGTATGCGCGCGGTTGCCGCGGCGAAAGCCCAGCAAAGGCGCATTCACGCCCCTGCCGAGCGCAATCACTTTGAACAGTTCGCCCATTTCCGCCGGCGACAGCAGTTTCTGCGCCTGCGCCGCAAGCGGGGCATAACGCGCAACGTCCGTGGCCGGCACCGCGGCGAGCAGGTCGGTGATGCCGCAGTTGATCAGGAACTGCGCCTGACCGGTATAACCGAGCAGATCCAGGCCGGCGCCGGCGCGGGCTATTGCGCTGAAGTCGACGTGGGCGGTGATGTCCTGCAGGCCGGGCCACAGAAACGGGTCATCGTGTGCATGATGGCGGTAATGGCACATCAGCGTGCCGCGATCGCGCTGGGCGTGAAAAAACTCATGCGCAGGAAAACCGTAGTCGACAAACAGCAGTACGCCGGGGCTGATGCGCTGCGCGAGGTCTGCCACCAGCGCCGGCGCGGCCAGACTGATTTCGGTTTCGTAATCGTCGGGTACATCATGCGCTTGCAGCGCGGCGGCCAGTGCCGGTGGCGCAAGGCTGCGCTCCCAGACCAGGTGATCGGCACGCGCGGCCACGCCGATTTCCTCGGTTTGACCCGCTTGCATGCGCACGCGATGCACCGGCATCGCATCAAGCACTTCATTACCGAGGACCACGGCGTGCAGGCGTTCCGGCAGACGCTCCAGCCACAGCACACGATCCGCAAACTGCGGCACGGTGGCGGCGAGATGCGCCTGCTGCCGTTCGCGCAGGTCGGCACTGACTTCAAGGATCATGTATTGCCGGGGCAGGTGGCCGAGCAGCGCGAGTTCGTCCAGCAACACGGCGGCGAGGGCGCCGCTGCCGGCGCCAAGCTCGATGATGTCCGGACATTGATGTGGCACCAGTTCCGCGAGCTGCCGCGCCAGCGCGCGGCCGAATAATGTGGACAACTCCGGCGCGGTGATGAAATCGCCGGCGGCACCGAGTTTGCGGCTGCCTGCACTGTAGTAACCCAGGCCCGGCGCATACAACGCCAGTTCCATGTAACGTGCAAAACTGATCCAGCCGCCCGCTGACTCGATTTCCCGGCGTATCAGGGCCGTCAGTTCCGCGCTCAGTGCGAGCGCATCGGCGGGCGGCGGCGGAAGTTCGGCGTTCTGCTGCTGAAGGGTCACCGCAGAATAATACGATAAAATAAACAATGAATTACGACAGGCGGCACCGCGGGCAACGCGGACCGTGCGACAGGCCATGAGTAGTGCGTTGACGGGAAAGGCGGTGTTGGTCACCGGTGGCGCGCGACGGGTGGGCGCGGCGATCTGCCGCGAGTTGCATGCGGCCGGCGCTAATGTCGTGTTGCATTACCATCGCTCGAGCGACGATGCGGAGGCGGTCGTGCGCGAGTTGAACACGCAGCGTGCGGAGTCTGCAGTGCCGCTGTGTGCAGACCTGCTGAGCCCGGGGGCGTTGCCGCAACTGGTGAGCAGCGCGGTGACAGCCTTTGGCCGGCTCGATGTGCTGGTCAACAATGCTTCAAGCTTTTATCCGACGCCGGTAGGTGAGGTGAGCGAGCAGGCGTGGGACGATCTGATCGGTACAAACCTGAAGGCGCCACTGTTTTTGTCGCAGGCTGTGGCACCGGAACTGCGCCGGACCCGGGGGTGCATCATCAATATCATCGACATCCATGCCGAACGGCCGATGAAGAATCATTTGGTCTACAACGCGGCCAAGGGTGGACTGCTGGCGCTGACGCGGGCGCTGGCCCGGGATCTCGGACCGCAGGTGCGGGTTAACGGCGTGTCGCCCGGGACCATACTCTGGCCTGATGATCCCGCGTGGCAGAATGAAAGCGAGCGGCAGCGCATCATCGACCAGACGCTGCTCAAGCGCACCGGCGCGCCGGCAGATATTGCGCAGGCGGTCGCGTTTCTCGCGTCAGCGCCGTATGTCACGGGGCAGATCGTCGCGGTCGACGGCGGGCGCAGCATCGTGCTGTGAGGCGCACCATGCGCGGACTATCGGACGGAAGAGTCTCGAACGAAACGGCTTTGAACGAAAAAGCTTTGAGCGAAAAAGCGGTTGGAAGTAATCCTGCGTCCTCCGCGCAACCGGATCGGATTTTTATGGAAACACAAATCGTGCACATCACGCCGCGCAGCAATCGCGAGCGCAAGGCGTCATTCGAGTCGAACAAGCTGGCGAAGCGTTTGCGCCGCCAGGTCGGGCAGGCGATTGCCGATTTCGACATGATCCGGGCAGGAGACAAGGTCATGGTGTGCCTGTCGGGCGGCAAGGACAGCTACGCGCTGCTCGACATACTGCTGCATCTGCGCAGCCGCGCACCGATCGAATTCGAACTGGTCGCCGTCAACCTCGACCAGAAGCAACCGGGATTTCCCGAGCATGTGCTGCCCGAGTACCTGACGCGCCTGGGCGTGCCGTTCCACATCGAGGCGCAGGACACTTACAGCATCGTCAAGCGGGTCGTCCCCGAGGGCAAGACCATGTGTTCGCTGTGTTCACGCCTGCGTCGCGGCGTGCTCTACCGCGTTGCACAGGAACTGGGCGCGACCAAGATCGCGCTGGGCCATCATCGCGACGACATTCTTGAGACGTTTTTTCTGAACATGTTTTACGGCGGCAAGCTCAAAGCCATGCCGCCGAAGCTGGTGTCGGACGACGGGCGCAATGTGGTCATTCGTCCGTTGGCCTACTGCGAGGAAAGCGACCTTGAGGCGTATGCGGACCTGCGGCAGTTCCCCATCATCCCGTGCACGCTGTGCGGATCCCAGGAAACGCTGAAGCGCAAGGAAGTGAAGGCGTTATTGCGCGACTGGGAGCGGCGCTATCCTGGACGTATCGAAACCATGCTGACCAGCATCCAGAACGTCAGGCCATCGCACCTGCTCGACCGGTCCTTGTTTGATTTTGCTGCCGTGCGCGCCTCCGGCACACCGGTCGCCGACGGCGACACCGCATTCGATACTGAAGGCTGAACCGGCCCGCCGGGCGCGGGGCGTTGCCGCCCCGCGGTTCCGTTACTTACATGTTGTCGCCGGAAATGCCGTAGGTCTTGACGGCCTTGCTCCAGCGGGCAATTTCCGCGCGCATGAATTTGTCGAATTCCGCCGGCGTGGTCGGCACCGGGTCGTAGCCGCGCGAGCGCAGCAGGTTGCCGGCTTCGCCGTTGAGCACGGTGGTCACCGCTTTGTTGAGTGTGGCAATCGCCGGCTTGGGCATGGCAATCGGGCCCATCAGGCCGTACCAGCCGGCGATGACGAAGCCTTTGTAGCCCTGCTCGGAGAGCGTCGGCACCTCCGCCAGTTGCGGTGTGCGTTTGGCCGTGGTTACCGCCAGTGCGCGCAGCTTGCCGGCCTTGATCTGCGGGATGGCCGCGCCCGGACCGGAGAACAGGGTTTGTACCTCGCCACCCACTGCGGCAGCCACTGAAGGGCCCGAGCCGCGGTAAGGGATATGCGTCAGCTTGACCTTGGCCGTCTGGAAAAAGGCTTCCTGGGCCACGTGTGCAGTGACGTTGCCCGAGCCGAAGTTCAGCGCATTGGGCTTGCTTTGCGCGAGCTTGATGAACTCGGCCAGCGTGCGTGCCTGCACGCTCGGATGCACGGTCATGATGTACGGCTGTTCAATCAACTGGCTGATGCCGGCGAAGTCGCGCGCCACATCAAAACTCAGTTTGGGCATCAGCGCCGGCGCCACGGCCGTGGCGCCGATTTCGGCGATCACCAGCGTGTAACCGTCGGGATTGGCTTGCGCGGCGATGGCGGTACCCAGGCTGCCTTGTGCGCCGCCGCGGTTGTCGATCAGGATCTGCTGGCCCAGCGCCGCGCTCAGTGAGGGCTGCATCGTGCGCGATACCAAGTCCGTGCCGCCGCCGGGCGGGAACGGCACAATCAGGCGTATGGGTTTGGTCGGGTAAGCGTCAGCCTGCGCGGCAAAGGCACCGGCAGCGCCGAATCCTGTCAGACAAACGGCGACGGCCGCTGAGACGAGACGGATCATGCGGAAGACTCCTTATGGTGTGGGCCCAAAAACCCCACATTACCATGACTTCGGCGCTGTGCCACGCCGATTGATCATCAGCGTGACAAATAAAAGCATTTAAAAACAACAACTTATAAAAACAAGCCGGCGAGAGACTGTCTTGTCAAAATAAATTTGCCATGATAAATTCCACGCTCGCATCCCTTTCCAAATTTACGCATTCCGTCAGTCCACAACCTTATGAATTGCGCCACCCGATTGGTCGAAATCTTCGGCAGCCAGGCCGAAGTCGCGCGGCGCTTCTGCCTCGACCGCGCGGTCGTCAATCATTGGGTGAAAGTGGGCTATGTCCCCGCGCGCTGGGCCATGGAGGTCGAGCAGGTCACCGGCGGCCAGATTGCCGCGGTCGACGTGCTCAACGAAGCGACGGCATGCAAGCCGCTGAAACTCAAATCGCGGCCCGACGGTGAAAATTTTGTCGATTCGACGTTAACCAGGAGTATCGCCATGAATCCCTACGCCCCCTCGAAACGTATTGGGTCTTTCCATCCGCCACGTCGCACTCTGATGGGCCCGGGGCCGACGGAGATCCATCCGCGCGTGCTGACCACGATGAGCCAGCCCGCGATCGGCTATCTCGATCCGGTTTTCGTCGAGATGATGGACGAACTCAAGGCGCTGCTGCGTTACGCCTATCAGACCAAGAATCCGCTGACGTTTCCGATTTCGGGTCCCGGCTCGGTGGGCATGGAATACTGTTTCGTCAACCTGGTGTCGCCCGGCGACAAGGTCATTGTGTGCCGCAACGGCGTGTTCGGCGGCCGCATGATCGAAAACGTCGAGCGCTGCGGCGGCATTCCGGTCGTGGTCGAGGACAAGTGGGGTGAGCCGGTTGATCCGCAAAAACTGGAAGATGCGCTGAAGAAGAATCCGGACGTGCGGGTGGTTGCGTTTGTGCACGCGGAAACCTCGACCGGCGTGTTGTCGGATGCCAAGACACTGGTCGCCATCGCGCACAAATACAACGCGCTGACCATCGTCGATGCCGTGACCTCGCTCGGTGGGTCACCGGTGCTGGTTGATGAATGGGGTATCGATGCGGCCTATTCGGCCAGCCAGAAATGCCTGTCGTGCACGCCGGGCCTGTCGCCGGTCACATTCTCGGAAAAGGTGGTCGACTACGTCAAGGCACGCAAGGACAAGATTCACAGCTGGTTCATGGACATGAACCTGCTGCTCGGTTACTGGGGCGAATCCACCCGCACGTATCATCACACTGCGCCGACCAATTCGTTGTTTGCGCTGCACGAAGCGCTGCTGCTCATCCGCGAAGAGGGTCTCGAGAATGCCTGGGCCCGCGTCCGCCGCGACCATGTCGCGCTCAAGGCAGGCATCGAAGCCATGGGGCTCAAGTTCTTCGTCCAGGAGCAATATCAGATTCCGCAGATGAATGCGGTGCTGTGCCCCGACGTCAACGAGGCCGAGGTGCGCAAACGCCTGCTGTCCGAATTCAGCATCGAGATCGGTGCCGGACTGGGGCCGCTGGCCGGCAAGATCTGGCGCTTCGGCCTGATGGGTTATTCCTGCCGTCCGGCCAACGTCATGCTGTGCCTCTCTGCACTGGGCTCAGTACTCGATGACATGGGCTATCCGGTGCACGTCGGCGATGCCGAGGCGGCCGCGCATGGCGCCTACGCGGCGATGCATGCTGAAGAAGCGAAATCGAAAAAGAAGCGGGACGCCGTAAAAGCGGCGGCCTAGGCACTTCCTCTTCTATGCCCTACCGGCCGCCGCGAGCGGCCGGTTTTTTTCGCGTGCTGCGGCTTTTGCACTCAATGCCGCCGCGACGGCAAGCCGGGCCCATGGACGCATCAGTTGCGGCGATTCCATTGCTTCGTCCGGGGCGCTCCAGAACTGCAGGGCCATCATCCGGCCCTGCCCGGTGTAGTGAAAAAGCGTGCTGCCCGCCGTCTCGAATTCGCCTACGGTTCGTGCGTCGGCCTTGAGATAAAGCACGTCGCCAGCAATGATACCGATGAACAGTCCGTCCAGATAAACACCATGGCCGCCAAACATCCGCCGCGTGGCCACCGCACCCGCGCCGGCCAGCAGCTCGCTGACCAGGGTCACGAAGCTGCGGCTGACGGCAGCCACGGGCTCAGATCAGCAGCGCGGCGAGGCCCAGCAGCAAGCCCATGCTGACCACGTCTGTGGCCGTGGTCAGGAATATGCTGGAAGCCGTTGCCGGATCAAAGCCGAAACGTTTCAGTGTCAGCGGCACCATGGCACCGGAAATCCCGCTGGCGACGCA
This sequence comes from Burkholderiales bacterium, assembly GCA_041620115.1. GTDB lineage: Bacteria > Pseudomonadota > Gammaproteobacteria > Burkholderiales > SG8-41. The sequence goes on from JBFKCU010000002.1 coordinate 17,578, forward strand.
ACTGCCGACGAGGGCGATCCACACCACGAGGCCGAGCAGCAGTGCGTTGGGATTCTGCTGATACGTCGCCACGATGAACATGCCGAGCGCGGCCACCAGTCCGGTAAAAGCGCCGTTCAACGCACCCAACGACGCTTCCTTTACGACCAGTGCCCGTTCCTGGCCGGCCTTCAACTCGCCCAGCGTCATGCCGCGCAAGGTCACGGCCAGCGCCTGGCAGCCGGTATTGCCGGACTGGCCGGCCAGCACCGGCAGGAACAACGCGAGTATCACCAGGCGGTCCACCGTGTCCTGGAAAATGGCGACAACCGCACCGGCAACGAACGCCGTGGCGAGATTGATCTGCAGCCACGGATGGCGGAATCTGAAGCTGCTTTTCAACGGCGTTGCCAGCCGTTCTTCCTTCTCGATGCCCACCATGCTGCCGACCTGGGCCGTGATCTCAAAGGCCTGTTCTTCGAACATCGTCTGGCCGCGCACCAGTCCGAGCAGCACCCCGTCTTTGTCGCAAACCGGATAAACCGGGTAATGACGGTCGAGCACCATCCTCATCGCGCTGGCCAGTTCCAGATCGGGCGACAGGCAGAATGCGTTATGCAGCATGATGGATTCGAGCGACGCCTGGTCATCAGCGAACAGCAGGTCGCGCATGGTGACGATGCCGAGCAGCTTGCCGGCGTCATCGACGATATAGCCGTAGGTGATGAACGTGCTGCGCACCAGCGGACGCAACTGATCGACCGTTTCTTTTACCGTCATCTCCGGGTGAAACACGGCCCGGACCGGCTCCATCATGCGTCCGATGGTGCCTTCGACGAATTTCGCGTTGACACGCCATTGCGCTGCGATAGGCGCAGGCGCGGCATTCATGATGCCGTCGACCAGTCCGCCGGGGAGCTCGCCGATGACATCCTGTGTCAGCGCCGGACTGAGCAGTTGCAGCACCGAAACGATGGTCGCCGCAGGATATTCGGCGAGGAGTTCCGCAGCCTCTTTGGGTGATCGTGCCTTTGCCGCACGCGCCAACTCACGGCGGCTTTCTTCACCGGACGTAACGGGCGGATTTCTGGTTTCCTGCACGACGGCCTCCCCTGGGCAATCGGCGCAGATGCGCCAGCGCAGAGTATAGCGATCGTTATTACTTAACGGCGCAACTTTGTCCGGCGTGCCGCCGGTCGTGGACTAGGGAACTAGAGTCCCAGCCTTTGCCAGATGGTGCTGGTCAGCCCGGCCTGATTCATGGTGTAGAAGTGCAGGCCCGGCGCCCCGGCCGCGAGCAGGTCGTCGCACAGACGTGTCACCACATCGAGACCAAAGGCTCGAACCGAGGTCGTATCGTCGCCATAGCCTTCCAGCTTGCGGCGAATCCAGCGGGGTATTTCAGCGCCACAGGCATCGGAAAAGCGCGCGAGTTGGGAAAAACGGCCGATCGGCATGATGCCGGGCACGATGGGAATCGCGAGCCCCATGGCTTCGCACTCGTCGACGAAGTGAAAGTAAGCATCTGCATTGTAGAAATACTGGGTGATCGCCGAATTCGCACCAGCTTCCACTTTGCGCTTGAAGTTCAGAAGATCATCCTGGGCGTTGCGTGCCTGCGGGTGATATTCAGGATAGGCGGCAACCTCGATGTGGAAGTGATTGCCGAATTCCTTGCGAATGAATGCAACCAGCTCGTTGGCGTAGCGAAAATCGCCGGCAGCAGCCAACCCTGAGGGCAGATCGCCGCGCAATGCCACCAGATGCGCGATGCCGCTGTCTTTGTAACGATGCAGCATCTCACGTACGCTGTCTCGTGTGGAGGCGACGCATGAAATATGCGGTGCGGCGGCGTAGCCCTGTTCGCGAATTCCCAGCACGGCGTCCAGCGTCCGTTCCCGTGTCGAGCCTCCCGCCCCGAAGGTCACCGAGAAGAATTTGGGTTTCAGCTGGGCAAGTTGCTGTGTGGTGGCGCGCAGCTTCTCCACGCCTTCCGGTGTATTGGGCGGAAAGAACTCAAAGCTGAAGGTTCTGGGAAATTTTTTCTGTGATTCCATGGATGGGGGGGCCGGCCGGGACTGCGGTGAATTCTACTCCCGGCCGGCGCCGTTTCCGTGATCAGTAGCGGTAGTGTTCCGGCTTGAACGGCCCGTCCACCGGCATTTGCAGGTAATTGGCCTGTTTCTCGTTGAGGGTGGTCAGCTCGACGCCGAGTTTTTTCAGATGCAGGCGGGCGACTTTCTCATCCAGATGCTTGGGCAGCACGTAGACCTTGTTCTTGTACTTGTCGCCCTGGGTGTAGAGCTCGAGCTGCGCCAGCGTCTGGTTGGTGAACGAGCTGGACATCACGAACGACGGGTGCCCCGTGCCGCAACCCAGGTTCACGAGGCGGCCTTCGGCCAGAATGATCAGGCGCTTGCCATCGGGGAATATCACGTGATCGACCTGCGGCTTGATGTTTTCCCACTTGTACTTTTTCAGACTGGAAATCTCGATTTCCGAATCGAAATGGCCGATGTTGCAGACGATGCTGTTGTGCTTCATGCGTTTCATGTGGTCGTGCGTGATCACGCCGAGGTTGCCGGTCGCGGTCACGAAAATGTCCGCCTTGTCGGCAGCGTATTCCATGGTGACGACACGGAAACCCTCCATCGCCGCCTGCAGCGCGCAGATCGGATCGATCTCGGTGACCCAGACCTGCGCCGACAGCGCGCGCAGCGCCTCGGCGCTGCCCTTGCCGACATCGCCGTAGCCACAGACCACGGCGATCTTGCCGGCGATCATCACGTCGGTGGCGCGCTTGATCGCATCGACCAGCGACTCGCGGCAGCCGTAGAGGTTGTCGAACTTGGACTTGGTGACCGAGTCGTTGACGTTGATCGCCGGGAACTTGTGGCGGCCTTCCTTCTCCATCTGGTAGAGCCGGTGCACGCCGGTGGTCGTCTCTTCGGTGACACCCTTGATGTTGGCCTCGATCTTCGAATAGAAACCGGGCTTCTCCTTCAGCGTCTTACGCATCGCGGCAAACAGCACCACCTCCTCCTCGTTGCTGCCTTCGGGCGGCTGCGTCTTGTTGCGTTCATGCTGTGCGCCCAGCGTGACCAGCAATGTGGCGTCGCCGCCATCGTCGAGGATCATGTTGGGGGTGCCGCCGTCGCTCCACTCGAGGATGCGATGGGTGTAATCCCAGTAATCTTCCAGCGTTTCGCCCTTGTAGGCGAACACGGGGATGCCGCGCGCCGCGATTGCCGCCGCGGCGTGGTCCTGGGTCGAGAAAATGTTGCACGAAGCCCAGCGGATGTCAGCACCCAGGTCGGCCAGGGTCTCGATCAGCACCGCGGTCTGGATGGTCATGTGCAGCGAGCCGGCAATGCGCGCGCCCTTGAGCGGGTTCTTGCCCTTGTATTCCTCACGCAATGCCATCAGGCCGGGCATTTCGGTCTCGGCGATGGCGATTTCCTTGCGGCCGAAATCGGCCAGTTTCATGTCGGCGACTTTGTAGTCGTTGGCTTTCGCGTTCATTTCTGCAACTCCTGAAAATGTAGGGCGCCGTTAACCGCGGTGCCGCCCGAGCCTGGCCGGTGCACGGGCTATATTGTTCAAACCCGTCCGGTCGCAGCGCCCCTCGGGGGCATGCATGTCGAAATTACAATCCGCAACTGCAAATCGCAGCTACAAATAAAAAAACGCCCGCACCGTTTCCGGTGCGAGCGCCGTTGGTTCTTGCTGAGCCTGGCCGGGATTTAAACCCGGTCGCAACGCTCCTCAGCGGGGCGGATTATACCTTATTTGATGCCCGCATCTGCTTTGAGCGCGGCAGCCTTGTCTGTCGCTTCCCAGGTGAACTCCGGCTCGTCGCGGCCGAAGTGGCCGTGCGCCGCGGTCTTGGTGTAGATCGGGCGCAGCAGGTCGAGCGACTGGATGATGCCCTTGGGACGCAGGTCGAAATGTTTCTCCACCAGTGCGGCGATTTTCTCGTCGGAGATCTTGCCGGTGCCGAAGGTGTCGACCAGCACGCTGACCGGACGCGCGACGCCGATGGCGTAGGCGACCTGGATTTCGCATTTGGCGGCGAGGCCTGCGGCGACGATGTTCTTCGCGACATAACGCGCGGCATAGGCGGCCGAGCGATCGACCTTGGACGGATCCTTGCCCGAGAACGCGCCGCCGCCGTGGCGTGAATAGCCGCCGTAGGTATCGACGATGATCTTGCGGCCGGTGAGGCCGGTGTCGCCCTGCGGACCGCCGATGACGAAGCGGCCGGTGGGGTTGATCAGGTACTTGGTGTCCTTGGTGATCATGTTCTTCGGCAGCACCGGCTTGACGATTTCCTCGATCACGGACTCGGTCAGCGGCTCATGCGAGATGTCTTCGGAGTGCTGCGTCGAGATCACCACGGTGTCGATGTGATGCGGCTTGCCGTCGACGTAGCGCACTGAAACCTGTGACTTGGCATCAGGCCGTGCCCACGGCAGGCGGCCATCGCGGCGCAACTCGGCATGGCGTTCCATCAGCCGGTGCGAGTAGTAGATCGGCATCGGCATCAGTTGCGGGGTTTCATTGCAGGCGAAGCCGAACATCAGGCCCTGGTCACCCGCGCCCTGGTCCAGATCGAGGCCCTTGCCTTCATCCACGCCCTGCGCGATGTCGGGTGATTGCTGGTCGTAACACACCAGCACGCCGCAGCTCTTGTAATCAAAGCCGATGGACGAATCGTCGTAGCCAATCTGCTTGATGATCTTGCGCGCGACCTGTGCGTAATCCACGCGCGCGCTGGTGGTGACCTGGCCGGCGAGTACCACAAGGCCGGTGTGCGTCATGGTTTCGGCGGCGACCCGACCGTTCTTATCCTGCGCGAGGATTGCGTCGAGTACGGCGTCGGAAATCTGATCGGCGATTTTGTCGGGATGGCCTTCCGAGACCGACTCCGACGTAAACAGGAAATTGCTCATGTGCGGGACGTATTGAATCCGGTTAAGTTTAAAAGACGATTAGGAGCGGGGGAATAAATTCGGGGCGGCGCAAAAAGGCCGCTAGAATAGCATATAACCCTCGATTTATTAACGGATTTCCTCTTGAAATACCCATGTTGCTGACCCTGATGCGGTGGTGCGCGCGTATGCCATTGGCAGGGCTGCATTTTTTCGGCGCGATCCTGGGCTGGCTGGTGTACTGGGCCTCGCCGGCCTATCGGCGCCGCTGCCGGGAGAACCTGCTCAACAGCGGGGTGTGCGCTGACGCCCGGGCCTGCCGCGCGACTCTGCACCAGGCGGTTGCCGAATCCGGCAAGAGCATCACCGAGTTGTGCCGGGTGTGGTTCGGGCGCGATGAAGAGATTGCGCGACTGGTTCGTTGTGACGACTGGGGTGTGGTCGAGGCGGCGCAGCGCATCGGCAAGGGGCTGATTTTCCTGACGCCGCATCTGGGGTGTTTTGAAATTTCCGCGCTCTACGGCGCGCAGCGCCTGCCGCTGACGGTACTCTACCGGCCGCCGAAACGCGCCGGCCTGGAGGCGATCATGCACGCCGGGCGGCAGCGCGGCCAGGCCAGGCTGGCCCCCGCCAATCTCAGCGGCGTCCGCCTGCTCTACAAGGCGCTGCGCCGCGGTGAGGCCATCGGCGTGCTACCGGACCAGGCACCGGGCATGGGCGAGGGCGAGTGGGCGGATTTTTTCGGGCGGCCCGCCTACACCATGACGCTGGTGTCGCGGCTCCATGCGACCACCGGTGCCGCAGTGATCATGGCGTTTGCCGAGCGCCTGCCGGGCGGCGCGGGGTATCGCCTGCACCTGTCTGTCGTGACTGCCGATCCGCTCAGTCCCGCGGCGCTCAACCGCGCCGTAGAGCACGTCGTGCGCACCTGTCCGGCGCAGTATCTGTGGGGATATAACCGCTACAAGGTGCCGGCTGGCGCAGAGCCACCGCCGTCCGCGGCCGCATGATGGCCCGCATCGGCCTCGCGTTGATCTGGCTGTTGCACTGGCTGCCACTGCCGTTGCTGGCGGCACTGGGCCGCGGTGGCGGGCTGCTGCTGTATGCGCTGGCACGCGAGCGCCGGCGCGTGGTGCTGACCAACCTGCAGCTGTGTTTTCCTGAACTGCGCGAGTCTGAGCGCGCGACGCTGGCACGCCGCCATTTCGCGGCGTTTGCCCGCAGCCTGCTCGAGCACGGCATCCTGTGGTGGGGCAGCCGCGCGCGCGTGCTGCACCTGGTGCGCATCGAGGGGCTGGAGCACTGGCATGCGGTGCGGGACCGGCCGGTAATCTGGCTGGCGCCGCATTTCGTCGGGCTCGACATGGGCGGCATACGCCTCACTGCCGAGTACCCGCTGGTTTCGGTGTACAGCAAGCAGAAGAATCCGGCATTTGACGCGGTGCTGCTCCACGGGCGTACCCGCTTGGGTCCGACAGAACTGTATTCACGGCAGGACGGGATACGGCCGGTGGCGAAAGCGGTCAAGGCCGGATTGCCGTTCTACTACCTGCCCGACATGGATTTCGGCGAACGCGACTCGATCTTCGTACCCTTTTTCAACGTGCCTGCGGCGACGATCACCGGGCTGTCCCGCATCGCCGCACTCACCGGTGCCGTGATCGTTCCGGCAGTGACCACGCAGCTGCCCGGTGGCGAAGGTTATGTGTTGCGCTTTTATCCGGCGTGGGAAAATTATCCGGGTGCCGACCCGGCGGCGGATGCGCGACGCATGAATGCGTTTATCGAAGACCGCGTGCGTGAAATGCCGGAACAGTATTACTGGGTGCACAAGCGCTTCAAGACCCGACCAGCGGGAGAGCCGCGCTTTTATTAGCGCGGGCGTTGCGGCATGGTACCGGACGACGCCAGGATCGCGGCGGTGGAGCAGGGCGACATCGGCCCGATTGCCGTGCTCGCGCGCGAGATATGGCATGCGCATTATCCCGGCATCATCACGGTGGCGCAGATAGAATACATGCTGGCGCAGCGCTATGCGCCGGCGGTGATCGCGGCGGAGATGGCGCGCGCCGATGTGTGGTGGTACAAGTTGACCGTTGCGGATCACATCGTCGCCTTCACCGCGCTGCAGCTCGAGGACGACCGGACGGTGCTGAAGATTGACAAGTTGTATGTGCACCCTTCGGTGCAGCGGCGCGGGTTTGGCGGTGGGTTGATCGCGCAAGCGGGATCAATCGCGCGGGCACAGGGTTGCCGTGAACTGCTGCTGACGGTAAACCGCAACAACCTGCCCGCGATCGCTGCGTACCGCAAACACGGGTTTGTGGTGCGCGCCGCCGCAGTCAAGGAAATCGGCGGCGGGTTTGTGATGGATGATTTCATAATGGTGAAGGCGCTGTGACCGTGTTCGAGAACCCCGATGCTGCCGCGCGCTGCGCGCTGCTGAAAAAAACCAAAACCATCGCCGTGGTCGGCCTGTCGCCGAATCCGGCGCGGCCCAGTCACGGCGTGGCGCATGCCATGCAGGGCTATGGCTTTCGCGTGATCCCGGTGCATCCGGCGGTCAGGGAAGTCCTGGGCGAGAAAGCCTATGCGCGGCTTGCCGACATACCCGAACCCGTCGATCTGGTCGACGTGTTCCGCAACGCCGAACATATCGACGGTGTCGTCGACGAATGCCTGGCGCTGGGGCTGAAGGCCATCTGGATCCAGGAAGGCATCGTCAACCTGCCGGCCGCGGCGCGGGCGCTGGCCGGCGGCATGACCGTGATCATGGATCGCTGCATCTATCGCGATTACCGCGACCAGTGCAAAGACGCCGGCGCTTGATGATGAGTCTGCCATGCAGCTGAAATTCACCAAAATGCACGGTCTCGGCAACGATTTCGTCGTGATCGACGCCACCATGGCCCGCATCACACTGGCGCCGGCACAGTTGCGCCATGTCGCAGACCGCCATTTCGGCATCGGCTGTGACCAGGTCCTGATCGTCGAGCCCGCGCGTACGGCTGACACCGATTTTTATTACCGCATTTTTAATGCCGATGGCGGGGAGGTCGAGCAGTGCGGCAACGGCGCGCGCTGTTTTGTGCGTTATGTTCATGAGCGCGGGCTGACGGCGAAAACCGTCATCCGCGTGGGTACGCTCGGCGGTGTCATCGAGCCGCGGCTGGAGGCAGACGGTCAGGTTACGGTGGACATGGGTGCACCGGTGTTCGAGCCGGCGCGCATCCCGTTCGACGCGCCGGCGCAGGCACTGCAGTATGATCTGGAAATTGATAATAAAATTATTAAAATCAATGCATTATCAATGGGCAATCCGCACGCGGTGCAAATCGTGCCGGATATCCTGACCGCGCCGGTGACGACCGAGGGCCCCCGGGTTGAAGCACATCCGCGCTTTCCGCAACGCGTGAATGCCGGCTACATGCAGATCGTAGACCGCACCCATATCCGCCTGCGCGTTTACGAGCGCGGCGCCGGTGAGACGCTGGCCTGCGGCACCGGCGCCTGCGCTGCGGTGGTGACCGGCATTACGCGCGGCCTGCTGGATCAGCGCGTCACGGTTTCGACGCGCGGCGGCGACCTCGTTATAGTATGGGCGGGGACGGGGCATCCGGTGCTGATGACGGGTCCGGCAGTGACGGTGTTCGACGGCGAAATTGCCTTACAGGATTGAGAAACTGGTGCAGTGTCAAAAACAAGTGAAAAGTGCAAGGAATAACCACTGATGAAACCCGATGATGTTGCGGCATACCTGAAGGATCACCCGGAATTTTTCGAGAGCTATGCCGACGTCGTCGCCGATGTGCTCATTCCGCATCCGCATGGCGGCCGTGCAATCTCGATCAGCGAGCGCCAGATCCTGACTTTGCGCGAGCGCGGCAAACAGCTTGAAACCAAGCTCAGCGAAATGATCCAGTTCGGCGAGGAGAATGATGCCATCGGTGAGAAGGTGCACCGCCTGACACTGGCGCTGATCGGCGCGCACGATGCGCATGCGCTGCTCAATGCGGCCAGCTTCAACCTGCGCGAAGATTTCGCTGTGCCGCATGTGGCATTGCGCGTGTGGCACCCGCAGGTCAAGCCGGACATGCCGGAATTCGTGCCGGTGTCGGATGCGACCCGCAAGTTTGCCGCCGAACTGGTGCACCCGCATTGCGGTCCGCTGGCGATGGCCGATACGGCGGGATTTTTCGGCGAGGCGGCGCCGCTGCTGAAATCGTATGCCTACGTCGCGTTGCGTGGCAAGGACACCTTCGGCCTGCTGGCACTGGCGAGCGAAGACGCGCAGCGCTTCTATCCCGAGATGGGCACGCTCTACCTGACGCGCATCGGTGAAGTCATTGCGGCGTGTTTGTTGCGCCACCTGGAGCCGGCGTGACCGCCCGCGGGCGACCACCATCCCGCGCGAAACCCGCAGCGCCCGTAGCCGGTCCCGAGCAGTTGCTGCTGCAGGGCTATCTTGAACATCTCACGCATGAACGCCGGCTCGCCACGCACACCGCAAAGAATTACCGCCGCGACATCGAGGCGCTGATGGACATGTCCAGCGATACGCCTGTTGCGGCGTTGCGTCCACACGACATCCGCCGTTACATTGCGCAATTGCATGGCAGGGGGCTGGATGGCCGCAGCCTCGCGCGCATGCTGTCGGCGTGGCGCGGTTTTTATGGGTATCTGGCGCGTGACCATGGCTGCAGGCACAACCCCTGCGTCGGCATCCGCGCGCCGAAGAGTGCCAAACGGCTGCCGCATGCGCTGTCGCCCGACGAGGCGCGCCAACTGGTGGAAATCGACGCGGATGATCCGCTGGCCATGCGCGACAAGGCGATACTCGAATTGTTTTATTCATCGGGCCTGCGGCTGGCCGAACTGACCGGCCTCGCGCCAGCCGACATCAATTTCGCCGACGCCACGGTGCGCGTGACCGGCAAGGGCGGCAAGACGCGGATCGTGCCGGTGGGCAGCCACGCGGTTAAGGCTCTGCGCGCCTGGCTGGACGAACGCGCGGCCATTAGGCCCATTGATGGCGACGCACTGTTCGTGACGCTGCAGGGCCGGCGGCTTGGGCCGCGCGCGATCCAGACGCGGGTGCAGCAGCGTGCGCTCAAGCAGGGCGTTGCGGCCCGCGTGCATCCGCACATGCTGCGCCATTCCTTTGCCTCGCATGTGCTGCAGTCGAGCAGCGATCTGCGCGCGGTGCAGGAAATGCTGGGGCACTCGAGCATTTCGACGACGCAGGTTTATACGCAGCTGGATTTTCAGCATTTGGCGAAAATTTACGACGCCGCGCACCCGCGTGCGCGCAGGAAAGACAAATGAGCTGGATTTTGGCTACGGCCGGCCTGACGGCCTTAACGATCGCTACGCTCACGTTCGTCTGCGCCGAAACTCGCCGCAGTGCGGCGTGTTGTCAGCATTTGAAATAATTTACGACGCCGCGCACCCGCGTGCGCGCCGCGAGGAAAAATAGAACGGAGAAGCAGGTATGGGAATGCCGGATTTTCAGGTGACCGGTGCAGGCAAGGTCACCATTTTTTTGCTGCATGGCATCTACGGCTCGAAGGAGTACTGGCGTTTCCAGACCGAGCGCCTGGTGGCGCGCGGCTATCGCGTCGTGGCCTGGGATGCGCCGGGCTACGGGCTGTCGCCCTTGCCCGCCGACTTCAGTTTTGATGTGGTGGCTGCCGCGGGAGTGCAACTGCTTCGCGCCCAGGGCTCCACGCAGAATGTGGTGCATGGCCACAGCATGGGCGGGCAGATTTCGTCACGCATCCGGCTGAAGGCTCCCGAGCTGGTTCATGGCCTGGTGATCTCGTCGACCATTGGTTACTTTGCCAACCGCACCAAAGAAGAGCAGGAAGAGTTCGTACGCAAGCGCACTGCGCCCCCGCCCCCGGGTACCGATCCGGTGACGGTCAACCGCATGGTGGTGGATTCCATGCTGGGCCCGACATCGCGCGGCATCGAGGTTGACCTGGTGCGGCAGTGGGCGTCGCTGACGCCGCCCGATACCGTGAAGGCGGCGGTCAAGGCCGTGCAGACTTATCCGGAGGCCGAGGCGGTCGCGGGATTCAAGTCAATCACCATTCCGACCTTGCTGGTGGCGGGCGAGGTCGATCAGGTCGGACACCCCGCAGGCATGAAACGGGTGGCTGACATGATCCCGCGCTGCGCCTTCGGTGTCGTCTCCGGCTCGGGCCACTATCCATGGGCGGAAAATTCCGCCGAATTCAACCAGCATTATTTCGGATTTCTGGACCGGAATTTTCCTGCAGCGGGCCGCTGAAGGCGCACCGCCGCATGCACAAGCTGATCCTCAAGCCGGGCCGCGAGAAATCGCTGCAGCGCCGGCATCCGTGGATATTCTCCGGCGCCATCGCGCGCATCGACGGCGATCCGCAATCGGGCGAGACGGTCGCCGTCTGCTCGGCCGGTGGCGAAACGCTGGCGGTGGCAGCGTACAGCCCGCAGTCGCAGATTCGCGCGCGGGTCTGGGACTGGAGCGCGCAGGCCATCGATGCCGCGTTCATCGCGCAGCGCGTCGCCAGCGCCGCGTCCCGCCGCGACGCGCTGCAGCTCGCAGCCGTGACCGACGGCGTGCGGCTGGTGCACGGCGAATCCGACGGACTGCCGGGCATCGTCGCCGACCGTTATGCCGACACCGTCGTCGTGCAGTTGCTGAGCGCCGGCGCCGAGTACTGGCGCGACGCGGTGGCCGATGCGCTGGCCGCGCTGCCTGATGTTGTGCGCGTGATCGAGCGGTCGGATGCCGACGTGCGCGGACTCGAAGGACTGCCGCCGCGCAGCGGACTGTTGCGCGGCCCGGCGGCGGACGCGCCGCTGGTGGTTGCCGAGCACGGGCTGAGATTCTATGTCGATGCCGAACAGGGACACAAGACGGGGTTTTACCTCGACCAGCGCGACAACCGCCTGCTGCTGCGCAATCTCGCGCCTGGCAAATCCGTGCTCGACTGTTTCTGTTACACGGGTGGTTTTGCGCTGAATGCGCTGGCCGGTGGCGCAGTGGCAGTCATCGCCATCGACAGTTCGGGCCCGGCGCTGCAGGCGGCGCGGGCGAACGCGGCGCTGAACGGGTTGCAGCGTGCCGAGTGGCTGGAGGCCGACGTGTTCCAGGCGCTGCGCCAGTTCCGCGACGCGGGACGGCGCTTCGACGTGATCGTCCTCGATCCGCCCAAGTTCGCGCCGACCGCGGCGCACGCGGACAAGGCCGCGCGCGCTTACAAGGACATCAACCTGCTCGCGTTCAAGCTGCTTAACCCCGGCGGCATGCTGATGACGTACTCGTGTTCAGGCGGTGTCAGCGCCGAGCTGTTCCAGAAAATCGTTGCGGGTGCGGCACTGGACGCGGGTGTCGACGCATCCATCGAGGCATGGCTGCATGGCGCGGCGGATCACCCGGTGGCGCTGAATTTCCCGGAAGGGGAGTATCTGAAGGGGCTGTTGTTGCGGGTTGCCGGTTAACGTTGCCACCGGCCCCGCTGTGTGCACTACTTGAAACGGGCTGCTGCGTTCTCCAGGCCCTTTCTCAAATCATCGAATGCAGCATCTGCGCGCGATTTCGTGTCCGTCCATTTCTCAGCGGTTGCATCCTTGATCTCGTCCAGCTTCTGGCGCGCCGCTTCTTTCTTTGACTTTACGTCTTCGATTTCCTTGTCCAGCACGGCCTGAAGCTCCTTGTTTGCATCCTTCGCCCTGGCGGTCAGGTCCTGCAGGCGGGCGTCCAGCTCCTTGAGCTCGGCTTCGGCCTTGCTCTGGTAGGCCTCTTTGTCTTGGTTGAACTGATTCCTGTCGATCTTCACGACGAGCTCGGTTTTCTCGTCCTGGGTTCGGGTCTCGGTGGAAAACCATCCCCGGAATACGCCGACTGCGGCGGCGCCGATGACCAGAACAATCACAAGTATTGTCAGTAACTTCATGTCTGCATCTTCTCCTTGCGAGGGGCCTGCCAGCTCAATAAATTGAATCCGGGAACCGAATCCTAGCCATGCTGCGCGACATCCAGGGCCGCCCGCGCGGCCCCGAATCTGCATACAAGGTCAAGGTTTCTCCACGCGTGCGGGCGGTACATTGTCGATGCCGCCTTCATGCCAGGGATGGCATTTGCCGAGGCGCCTGATGGTCAGCCAGGTACCTTTGAACGCGCCGTGGATTTCGATGGCTTCGCGCGCATAGGCCGAGCAGGTCGGATAGAAGCGGCACTGCGTGCCGAAGAACGGCGACAGCAGCAGCCGGTAGGCGTCGATCAGCGCGATGAGCACGGTTTTCATGGATGAGCCAGTATAGCGTGGCAGCGGTGGCGCGTTGCGCATTCGCCGGCCGTCTGTTGTAATCGCGGCCGGATATTTTTTCGGCGGCGGGCGAGGCGCACCATGTTTGCAGTCCGGCAGGTCATGCACGGCTACGACGGCACCGAGGTGCTGCGCGTGCCGTCGTGGTCGGCGGCGCAGGGCTCGCACTGGCTGCTGCTCGGACCCTCGGGCAGCGGCAAGACCACGCTGCTGCACATTCTCGCCGGCATCCTGCGTCCCGCGTCGGGTGACGTGCAGGTCGCGGATCAGGACCTCACGGCGCTGGCGGCTGCCGCGCTCGACCGGTTCCGCGGCCGCAATGTCGGCATCGTGCTGCAGCGCCTGCACCTGCTGCCCAGCCTGACGGTCGCGCAGAACGTGACGCTGGCGCAGTATCTCGCGGGTGTGCCGCAGGATGCCGCGCGCGTGAGCGAGGTGCTGCAGAGCCTCGACCTCGCCGACAAGGCGCGGGCTTATCCGCATGCGCTGTCGCACGGGCAGGCACAGCGCGTCGCGATCGCGCGCGCCGTGGTCAACAAACCGCGCATCCTGCTCGCGGACGAACCGACGTCCAATCTCGATGATGGGCGCTGCCAGCAGGCGCTGGACCTGCTGCTGGCGCAGGCCACGGCCTGTGGCGCGACGCTGGTGATCGCGACCCATGACCAGCGCATCAAGGCGCGCGTGCAGAACCGCTTTGTGCTCGGCGCCTCGTCGCCCTCTTCATCATGAACCTCGCCACGCTGATCTTTGCCTACCTGCGCGCGCGCGCGTTGAACACGGTGCTGCATATCGTGCTGCTCGCGCTGGGCATCGGCACCATCACGCTGCTGCTGCTCGCGACCGAACAGCTCGACCAGCGCATGCGCCGCGACGCCGAGAACATCGACCTCGTGGTCGGCGCCAAGGGCAGCCCGATGCAGATCATCCTGTCGGCGATTTATCACCTCGACGTGCCCACGGGCAACATCGCCTACACGCAGGCGAAAGAGATCGCCGCGCATCGTGCCGTGAAGAAGACCATTCCGCTGGCGCTGGGTGACAGTTACCGCGGCTTCCGCATTGCCGGGACCACGCACGACTACGTCGCGCATTACGGCGCGAAACTCGCGACGGGCGCGCTGTGGCAACGGCCGCTGGAGACCGTGCTGGGTGCGGACGTTGCGGCGCAGACCGGACATGGGGTGGGCTCAAAATTTGCGGGCGCGCACGGACTGGGCGACGGCGGCAGCGCCCACGAAGGCGCCGATTACGTGGTCACCGGCATCCTTGCTCGCAGCGGCACGGTGCTCGACCGTCTGGTGCTGACTTCGGTGGAAAGCGTGTGGGCCGTGCATGCGCAGCATCAGGGCGTGCATGACGTGGCGACTGCCGCGGAGCACATGAAGGACGAGGAAAAGGAATACACAGCGCTGCTGATCCAGTACGCGAGCCCGCTCGGGGCAGCGATCCTGCCGCGTTATGTGAACAACAACAGCGACATGCAGGCGGCATCGCCGGTGCTTGAGACCGCGCGGCTGTTCAGCATCATCGGCGTGGGTGTGGACGTGCTGCGCGGCTTCGCGCTGGTGCTGGTGTTCAGTGCCGGGCTCTCGGTGTTCATTGCGCTCTACGGTGCGCTCAAGGAACGGCGCTATGACCTCGCGATCATGCGCACACTGGGTGCATCGCCCGGCCGCCTGATGGTGCTGATGCTGGGTGAAGGCCTGCTGCTCGCAGGGGCTGGTGGAATGTTCGGACTCCTGCTGGGACATGGCTTCGCGGAACTGGTCGGCGTCGCCCTGAAAACCGCGCGGCAGGTCGAGATCACGGGGCTGACCTGGCTGCCCGAGGAACTGCTGCTGCTGGTGATGGCGCTGGTGGTGGGGGCGATCGCCGCGCTGCTGCCGGCGTGGCGCGCCTACCGCACGGACATTGCGGGAACGCTGGCGCGCGGCTGAGGTCCATGCAAGCTCAACTCAGCTCCGGAGGACGATCGATGAAGTTCATGCGCAACATGCTGGTGGCGGTGTCGCTGGCCGCCGTGCTCCCGCTCGCAATGACGGCGACAGCAGCGGAAAAGGGCAAGGCGCACGGCGCCGCGGAAGTGAAGAAGGACATCGCTGATCACCGCGCGATGGCCGAGGCGCATCTCAATGCTGCGAAGTGTTTTGAGTCGGGCAAATCGGAGAAGGAATGCCACGAGCAATTGCGCAAGGATTGCAAAGGCCTCGCAATCGGCAAATACTGCGGCATGCAGCACCGGCACTGAAGCCGACGCGCTACCGCAGCCTGGCGACAAGTTATATATAACCTATTGATTTTATTAATATTTTATGAAAATCATCCTGAGTGTGTTGTTGCTGCTGACCAGCCTGTCGGTGGTCGCGCAGGGATTGCCGGGGCAGTCCAATGAGCTGATGAAACGGCCCATGGACGCCGACGCGAACCTGCCGCCGTCACCGTATGCGGCCAAACCGCTGCCTGAGTTGAAGGGCGTGGTGTCGTGGAAAACCCTGGCCGACGTGAAGCTGGTGAAGCAGAAAGACCGCTTTACGCCCGAGTTCGGCAAGAGCGTGGCCACGCTCGACAAGAAGGAGGTCAAGGTGCAGGGCTTCATGATGCCGCTCGAGATGGGTGACAAACAGAAGCGCTTCTTGCTGGTGGCGCTGCCGCCGACCTGCTCATTCTGTCTGCCCGGCGGTCCCGAACAGATGGTCGAGGTGCAGACCAAGGCGCCGGTCAAATACGGCTTCGAGCCCATCGTCGTGTCGGGCCGTTTTTCCGTGCTGCAGGATGATGCGATGGGTTTGTATTACCGCATGACCAACGCCGTCGCGGTCGGCAAGTAAACAGCCGGTGGGTTTTCCCGCACTCATGCGTTCCTTGCTGCGCGCCCGCTGGCTGCGCGTGGCGCTGGTCGCGCTGCTGCTGGCCGCACAGCATGAGGCGCTGACCCATGCGTTGTACCATGCCGGCCGGCCGGCGCCTGATGCGGCTGCCAGCGTGGCGCATAATGGCGGGCCTGCGCAGGCCGGTGGCGCAGACGAGCATGACCACGCGCCGGCCAACACGGCCGCCGAACGGTGCGCGTTCCATCTGGCCTTCAGCCAGGTGCTGGGCGGTGTGCATTCCGGCGCCGTCGTCGATATCCTGGCGGCAACCCCGCATGCGCTTCCGATCGCCGCACTGCCGGTGCCGCGTGGCGAATTTTCGGTCGTTCCCTACCAGAGCCGCGCTCCTCCCGCGTTCTCCTGACGTACCGCCGGCCTGACCGGCGCCTTCATACACATCGTTAAATCCGGGCGGCCGCCCCACGGGGGCGCGCGCGCCTGCACGTCATTTGGAGATCCTCATGAGAAGTAATCGTTTGGCGCTTGCCGCCATGACCGTCGCGGTGCATGCCGCAGTCGTACACGCGCAGGTCGACAACCCTGATTCCACGCCCGCCGCGGTGACGCTGCCGGAGGTGATAGTGACCGGCAACCCGCTGGGCAGCGACCTGTTTGAGCTGGCGGCGCCGGCCTCGGTGCTC
>JBFKCU010000003.1:0-28861 GCA_041620115.1 Burkholderiales bacterium
TCGCCACGGCGGCACCGATGCCGCTGGACGCCCCGATGATCCAGACGCGCTGGTTCTGCCAGTCACGGATCGGCGCATTCAGGCTCATGTGCGCTTGCGGAAAGTCAAAGTCACTTCGCCCAGATAAACACCGAACTTGCTCATCGCAGAGCGGTTGAGCATGACCTGGTCATCCATCAGATACATCCAGTCATCGAAGTCCACCTCATAGGTCTTGCCGTCGACCTCCAGATTCAGCACGTACTGCCAGCGCAACGCATTACCGTAAGCCAGGCCCCGGGCCTCGCCGACCACGTCGGCGGCGGTGCCCGTATAGCGATGTGCATCCAGCTTGGTTATGGTCCACACCCTGCGGCTCTTGCTGCCGTCGGCGTAGTCGAAGTATTCGTCGAGCGTCCCGGTATTGCCGTTCCAGCGTGCATCGATGCGCACCTGGAAGCGCTTGACCACCTTGCCGTTGCGGTCCTGAAACATGCCCCAGGCATCAATGGTACCGTCAAAGTAGCGTTGCAGGTCGAGTTGCGGACGCTCATCCCGGTAATGCTCCACCGGCACGGCACCGCACCCGGCCAGCACCAGCACCAGCATTGCAATCAATAAGCGAATTCGATTCACGTCACTTCTCCTTTTAGAGCACCGGTCCGCACCGGTTCCGGCGCGGCAAACCACAACATGGTCACGGCAGCGAGTTTGATCGCGCAGGGCAGCAGGGCATAGACCCACGGCAGCGCCGAGCCCGGAACCGCTGCAGTTCCCGGGACGTAGCCCAGGAACTGCAGCAGCGGCAGGGCGATGCCTGCGGCCACTGCGAGCGCGAGTTTCTCCAGCAAATGCCACAGACCGAAATAGGCGCCGTCCGGTCGCGCCTGCGGCGACTCGTCATCATCAATCACATCCGCCAGCATTGACGCCGGCAACGCCAGGTCCGCGCCAAATGCCAGGCCGGACATCGCGCACACAGCAGCAAATGCCAGCACATCGCCGGACCCGAGAAAATAAGCCCACACGAACGCCGCAGTCGCCAGCACCATCGCCAGCAGCCACGCCCGCGCCTTCCCGATCACCGCAGCGATTCGCACCCATACCGGCATGCCCGCAGCGCCGGAAACGAAATACAGCACGAGGAACATCGCGGTCAGGTCAGAACGCTGCAGCACATCCGCGACATAGAACAGCACCAGCGTCGCCGGAATCGCCGCCGCCACGCCGTTCACCAGGAAAATACCCGCCAGCCGCCGGAAGCGGCCGTTGCGCAGCGGCTGCAGCAGGCCTTCAAAGCGCAGTTCCTGCGCGCCGCGCCGTACCGGCGCCTGCGGTCCGGCCAGCACGGTCAGCGCCACGGCAACCAGCAGCAGCGGCGCATAAGCCGCACTGAAATATCCCATGCCGGCCACCGCGCCATGCCGCTGAGCCAGCATTTCCGGCAGTGCGGCGGCCAGCAGCACGCCGGCCAGCGCCGCGACACTGCGCGCCGCCGTGATGCGCGTGCGCTCCGCATAGTCGCGTGACAACGCGCTGCCCAGCGCAAAATAACTGATGCTGGCTGCGCTCAGTCCCAGATACACCAGCACCAGTGACATGGCCAGCCATGGCGCCAGCGCGAATCCGTTCGCGGGCGGGTGAAACAGCAAGTACATGCCGGCAGCGACCACCGGCACGGCCGCCGACAGCATCGCCTTGCGGCCGCCCAGACGCGCAGGCACCCGGTCGGTCAGCAGCCCCAGCAGCGGATCGCTGACCGCGTCGAGCACGCGCACCGCGAGCAGCAACACCCCGATCAGCGCCAGATCGAGCCCGAGTTCGGCGTAGAACTTGGGCGCATGTACATAGACCGGCAGTGCCGCCGCAGCGAGCGGCAACCCGGCCGCCGCATAAGCGGCCAGCGCCTGCTTACTGAGCACGTTCATCCCGCCCGAGCAGCGCCATGCGCAGCTCCGGCACTTGCGTGCGCGGGTCCAGCCAGATGGCGAAGAAGCCCCGCGCAAACTCCGGATCGTCAATGGCGCCCAGATAACCGGTGGCGGAGTAGAACATCGCGCCCTGCCGCGGCCGGTAGATGCCGATCAGCCGGCTGCCCGGCGCGACATCGGGAAAGATCTGCCGCATGGCCTCGCCCCAGCGCTGATGCGATGCGTCATCGCCGATGCCGAGACGCCGCATTTCCTCGACGCTGGTTTCCGCCAGTTGCGCGCCACTGATCCGGCGCGCATAACGGATATCAAGCGCGTACGGCGCCTGCGCCTGCCAGCGGCCCGAGCGCGACCATAACGCCGCGTCATAGACATGGAATCCCCACCAGCGCAAAGTGCCCTGGCCGACCACGCGACAGGTTTCCAGGGCGCGGCATGCAGCGGCCGGCAATTCGGCTGCGCTCGCCGCAAGCACCGGAGGCGACAGCAACAGCGCACCGATCAGCAAGGCCCGTTCAAGCATGGGTCAGCAGCGCCTGCACCACGTCCGTGGCCCGCGCCCGGAATCCGGCTTCACAATACGCCAGGTAAAACTGCCAGGTGCGCATGAAGCGCTGATCGAAACCCTGGTACTGGACCAGCAATGCCGCGGCATTGAACTGCACATGCCAGCGTCGCAGTGTCTCGGCGTAATCGAGCCCGAAACCATGCATCTCGCCAATGGCCAGCCCCTGACTGGCGGCCTCGGCCTTGAACCGGCTTGGCGAGGGCAGCATGCCGCCGGGGAAAATGTACTGCTGGATGAAATCTGTGCCGCTGCGGTAGCGCTCGAACTTGTCTTCGGCGATGGTAATGGATTGCACGACTGCGCGGCCGCCGGGGCGCAGACGCTCGCGCACCGCAGCGAAATAGCCCGGCCAGTAACGTTCGCCGACGGCCTCGAACATCTCGATCGATACCACGTGATCAAATTGGCCCGTGAGATCACGGTAATCGATCAACTGCAGGTCGACGCTGTCCTGCAACCCGGCGGCGGTGATGCGACGCTGAGCATATTCGAGCTGCGCCCTGGAAATGGTGATGCCGGTGACGCGACATCCCGCACGCGCGGCAAATTCGGCAAAGCCCCCCCAGCCGCAGCCGATCTCGAGGATGTGCGCTCCGGGCCGCACGTCGAGCACGCGCAGGATGCGTGCGTACTTTGCCTGCTGCGCATCAGCCAGGCTGCGCCCGCCATCCCCCTCGAACAGGGCGGAGGAATAGGTCATCGACGGGTCCAGCCACAGGCTGTAGAAATCGTTGCCGAGATCGTAATGCGCTTCGATGTTCCTGCGACTGCCGCGGCGGGAATTCGGACGCAGCAGATGGCGCAGGCGGTAGGCCAGCGTCGCCCACCAGCGGCCGTGTATCGCCTGCTCGACCGCCTGCTCGTTCAACGCGCCCAGCAGCAACAGTTGCATCAGGTCCGCCGAATCGGCACGACCTTCGATGAACGCCTCGGCCAGCCCGATATCACCGCGGCTCAGCAAATCGCTGCACACTTGCCAGTCTTTGAGCGTCAGGTCGGCATGCGGCCCGGTGCGCGCACCCGTAAAGGACGATTTGCGCCCGTCGGGACAGGTCACGTCGATGCTGCCGCATTGCAGTTGTGCCAGCAGCCGGAACAGCCAGCGGGCGGCGGCCGGCTCCGCTTGTGGTTGGCCGGTGTGGGTCAGTACATTGTTCATCAGGTGGTTTCCTCTACGGGAGGTTTAGGTTTGGAATGGAAGGGCACGCGCTTTAGCCACAGGCGCAGCGCCTGGTAATGAATGCGCAGGATCACACCCAGCGTCATCCACGGATAACGGAAAAAGGCCCATGCCAGCGCCGCGCTGCCCAGCGTCGCCGCGGTGCCGCCAACAGCGGTCAGCAGCTGCTCACCGTCAGCGGTGGTGTAGTCGATGCGGAAGTTGCAATGCGCTCCGGCATCGCTGAAACGAAAGCGGTAATGCCCGCTGACCGGGAAAAACGGCGACACATGGAACACCTTGCGTGCCGTCAGCCAGTCGCCCGGCGCGATCGGCCGTCCGTCGGGATGCGCGACCAGGTAATTGTGGCGTTCGCCGAACGTATTGCTGACCTCGGCCAGCACGGCGCGCAACGCGCCCGCACGGTCATGGCACAGCCAGAAGCTGACGGGATTGAACACGTAACCCAGCACGCGCGGAAACGCCTGCAGCCAGACCGCGCCGTCGGCACAGGCCAGACCGTGCCGTGCCAGCAGCCCGCGTATCCACGGCAGCAGCGGGCTGCCGTCCCGCGGTCCGTGGTCGGCATCGTGAAAGCTGAACAGATTCCAGCGGTTGTGCGAAATGAGCCACGGCCAGCGCGTGAGCATCTGATCCACACGCAGCCGCAGGTAAAACACCCCGTAGCGGAATGAATGCCGAACCGGCGCGAGCCGGCGGTGCAGCACCGAACCCCGGTACAGCATGGCGCGCGCGCCGTTCATGCGGCTGCCTTCAGCAACGGCGGCTGCACCGCGGTTTGCGGCTGCCACGGGGCGGCCACACCCATGCCGGCGGCTACGGCCATGCCTGCCTTCAGGCCATCTTCATGGAAACCATAGCCGGTCCAGGCGCCGCAGAACCACGTATTGCGGCGGCCCTGCAATTGCGGCAGCCGCGCCTGCGCGGCGGTTGCTGCACGATCGAACACCGGATGGGCATAGGTATAGCGTTCGATGATGGCATCACGGCGCGGCATCGTGCCCGGGTTCAGGGTCACGACGACGGGCTGGCTGAACGGCAGAGGCTGCAGCATGTTGATCAGATAACTGACACCCACAGGCCGGCTGGCCGGCGCGGCGCGCTCCGCGTGATAGTTCCAGGCCGACCAGGCCGCACGCGCCCGCGGCAGAAAGCGCCGATCCGTGTGCAGGATCACATCGTTGTCCTGATAACGGATCGCACCCAGCACAGCGTGTTCGCGGTCATCGGCATCCGCGAGCAGGCGCAGCGCCTGGTCGCTGTGGCAGGCCAGCACCACGTCGTCGAACGCTTCGTTTTCACCGGACCGCAGCCGCACGGTGACCCGCCCGGCTTGCCGCGCAATCCCGGCGACCGGTGTGTTGACGCGGATGTCGGGAATACCGGCGGCCATACGCGCGACATAGGTGCGCGAACCGCCAACCACCGTGCGCCACTGCGGCCGGTCGGTGATCTGCAGCAGTCCGTGGTTGGCGCAAAAGGCGAAAAAGGTCTGCGCGGGATAGTCGAGCATCGCAGCGGTCGGGCACGACCAGATCGCGCCGGCCATCGGCAGCAGGTACCAGTTGCGGAATGCGTGGCCGTACCGGCCGGCATCGAGGAACTCACGCAGCGTACCGGCAGCACCGTGGCCGGCCCGCGCAATCGCGGTCGCCGCACGGTTAAAGCGCACGATGTCCGCGAGCATGCCCCAGAACGCGGGCCGGACGAGGTTGCGCCGCTGGGCGAACAGGGAAGCGAGATTGCTGCCGGCCCATTCGACGTTCTCCGCGTCGATGCGCACCGAGAACGACATGTCGCTGCCACAGGAGGCTATGCCCAGATGATCAAACAGCGCGATCAGGTTCGGGTAGGTCCGGTCGTTGAACACCAGAAAACCCGTATCCACCGGTGCGCTGATGCCTTCAAGCACCACGTCCACGGTATGGCTGTGGCCGCCCAGATAATCGTTGGCCTCGAACAGCGTCACCGCATGATCGCGCGCCAGCAGCCACGCCGCGGACAGTCCCGCGATGCCGGACCCGATCACCGCGATGCGTCTGCCTGAGACTGTCGGTCGCATGGCCACGCCCTACTTGACGCGCTCGACCAGAGCATAGGCCGAGTGGTTGTGTATGGATTCGAAGTTCTCCGCTTCGACCGTGTAGACCCGCACGCGCGCGTCGGAATCGAGCCGCAGCGCGATGTCGCGCACGAGATCCTCGACGAACTTCGGGTTGTCGTAGGCGCGCTCGGTCACGTATTTTTCATCGGGACGCTTCAGGAGTCCGTAGACTTCGCACGAGGCCTCATGCTCGGCGATGCCTGCGAGTTCCTCGATCAGTACGGGCTCATCACCTTGCACGGTGATGGTGATTTCCGAACGCTGGTTGTGCGCGCCATACTCGGAAATCTCCTTTGAGCAGGGGCACAGGCTGGTGGCCGGGGCGGATACCCGGGTCGTGAACACCGCCCGGCCGCCGGTTTTCTCGGCCCGCAGCACCACCTTGTAGTCGAGCAGGCTGGCCACGCCGGAAACCGGCGCACGCTTGCTGATGAAATAAGGGAAACGCATTTCGATCATGCCGCTGTCCGCGTCCAGCCGCTGCAGCATGCGGGTCAGCAGGTCGCCGAACGCATCGATGTCGAGCACGCCGCAGGTCTGCTGCAGGACTTCGACGAACCGCGACATGTGCGTGCCCTTGATGTCGGGCGACAGGCCCACCGTCATGTCCACGCTGGCCACGGTAGCCACCACGCCGCCGTCGGCACTGCGCACCTGCAGCGGATGCACCAGCGACTTCACGCCGACGCGATTGATGTAGATATTGCGCTGATCGATGATCGACTGCACGTCTGCCAGCGGCAGTTTTTCCGGTGCGTTCATTGCGGAATGGCTCCTAAGTAAAGTTGGGTCATGTCCATGACAGCAGATTGGGTTTCGCCTCTGGAATTGCGTCGAACCACTTGCCGAACGCAAAACTTAGGGTTGACTTTGTCCAACCGCTGACCAATAATGTCCAGGTCAAAGATACAGTTTATCGCGCATTTTTCCCAGTTTTAGCCAATTAAACCCAAATTTGTCCAGGACAAAAATTGAATGATAGTGAATACTAACTTAACGGAGCAGGACGCCCTGTACAACATCGCAGCGGTCGAGCGGGATACCGGTTTGTCCAAGGACATACTGAGGGTCTGGGAACGCCGCTACGGCTTTCCCAAGCCGGAGCGCGACCACAATGACGAACGCCTCTACACGCTGCCGCAGATGGAAAAACTGCGGCTGCTGCGACTGCTGATCGACAGCGGCCATCGTCCCGGCAAGATCGTCAACCGGGACACGGAGGAACTGTCGCGATTGATATCCGAGCAGGCGACGGAGCAGGCGCCGCCCGCCGAAATCGCCGCGATCCTCGATCTGCTGCTGCGCCACGACATCGATGACTTCCGCAACGCGCTGTCGCAGGCGCTGATGAAACAGGGCCTGCTGCGGTTCGTTACCGACACGGTCGCCGGCCTCAATCACTGGATCGGCGAGGCCTGGCTGGCCGGAAAAATCGCCGTGTTCGATGAGCACCTGTACTCGGAACATGTACAGAACATCCTGCGCAACGCCATCGTCGCGCAGCCCGGGCGCGGCAGCGGACCGCGCGTGCTGCTCACGTCGCTGCCCGGCGAAAAACACCGCATCGGTCTGCTGATGGTGGAGGCCGTACTCGCTGCAGAAGGCGCCAACTGCGTCGCGCTGGGAACGGAGACTCCGATCATCGACATCAAAAACGCCATCCCCGCCTACAAGGTCGATGTGGTAGCGCTGTCGTTCAGCAGCGCGATGACCCAGGCCGCGGCGCTGGCCGGACTGGAGGAATTGCGCGGTTTGCTGCCGGACAGCACCGAGGTCTGGGGCGGCGGCGCAGCCCTGAGCCGCGCCCGCAAGATCCCCCAGGGCGTGCTGTTGCTGCGTTCCTTCGACGACATGCGTTATGCGTTGGAGCGCTGGCGCGTCGAGCACGCGCGGCGATGAAGCGCATGGGCAAATCCGGACTGCCGGTGAAAACCTGCGTGCGCTGCGGCCGGCCCATGGCGTGGCGCCGGCGCTGGGCGCGCGTCTGGGATGCGGTCAAGTACTGCTCCGCGCGCTGCCGGCGCGCGGCCTGAGCCATGCGTAACCTGCTGTTGATCCAGGGCGATCAGCTCAGCCTGGACAATCCGGCGCTAGCGGGCATGGATGCGAGGCGCGACCACATCATCATGATCGAAGCCGCAGGCGAAGCCGAGCATGTCTGGAGTCACAAGGCGCGCATCGCACTGTTTCTGTCGGCGATGCGCCATTTCGCCGCCCAGCTGCAGCAGCAGAAACTTCCGCTGACCTATGTATCGCTGCAGTCCGCAGACGACGCCGACACCGGCCTCGACGCGCAGCTGCGGCAATGGATCGAGAAGCGCCGGCCGGAACAGGTGGTCGTGTGCGAACCGGGCGAACACCGGGTCATGACCCTGCTCGAAGCAGTCTCCCGCGAGACCGGCACCCCGCTGGAAATCCGTCCCGATACGCATTTTCTGTGCAGCCGCGCGGAATTTTCGGCTTGGGCGCAAGGCCGCAAGACGCTGCGCATGGAATACTTCTACCGCGAGATGCGGCGCCGCCACGACGTGCTGATGACGGACGGCAAACCCGAAGGGGGGCGCTGGAATTTCGATGCCGACAACCGGGGCGCGTTTCCGAAGAGCGGGCCGGACTCCGTGCCGCAGCCATTGCGGTTCGCGCCGGACCGGATCACCCGTGAAGTCATTGCGCTGGTGGAAAGCCGCTTTCCCGACCACCCGGGATCTCTCGCCGATTTCGGCTGGCCGGTCACCCGCGCCGACGCCCTGCGCGCCCTCGCGGATTTCGTCGACCACCGCCTCTGCAGCTTCGGCACCTGGCAGGACGCCATGTGGAGCGACATGCCTTTCGGCTGGCACGCGCTGCTGTCGGCAGCGCTGAACCTGAAGCTGCTCGACCCGCGCGAAGTCATCGCGGCCGCCACCACGGCGCGGCGCGAAGGACGGGCCCCGCTCGCCAGCGTCGAGGGCTTCGTGCGACAGATCCTCGGCTGGCGGGAATACGTCCGCGGCGTCTACTGGCTGGGCATGCCGGCAATGCTCGAGTCCAACCATTTCGGCCACGACCGCGCGCTGCCGGCGTGGTTCTGGACGGGCGAGACCGACATGAACTGCCTGCGCGCCACCATCACCCAGACGCTGCGTTACGGCTACGCCCACCACATCCAGCGCCTGATGGTCACCGGCAATTTCGCGCTGCTGGCCGGCCTCGATCCGAAAGCGGTGCATGAGTGGTATCTGGCCGTTTATGTGGATGCCGTCGAGTGGGCGGAACTGCCCAATACCATGGGCATGGCGCTGCACGCACACGGCGACCGCTACACCAGCAAGCCCTACGTGGCCTCCGGTGCGTACATCAAGCGCATGAGCAACTACTGCGGCAACTGCCGCTACAGCCCTGCGGTCAAGACCGGCCCGCGCGCCTGTCCGTTTACCGTTTTATACTGGAGCTTTCTGGATCGACATGAACGCGAACTGACTGCCAATCCGCGCACGGCGCTGATGACGCGCAACGTCCGGCGCCTTAAAGCCGGCGAACGCGCCGCGATCCGCGCCACGGCCGACAGCCTGCTTGCAACAATCAGCTGAACATAATAGCCATCCAACCGCCCGCGGGGCCAAGGAGAATCTGATGCACCCGAACACCGAATTTGTCACCACCAGCCACATGCTTTATCCGGAGATTTTCAAATCGCTGGAACGCATCCGCTGGAATATGGCAGACGACATCCCGTGGGACACCTTTGACGGCGCGCGGCTCACCGACGAGCAGGCGCTGACCATCAAGATGAATGCGATCACCGAGTGGGCCGCGCTGCCTGCGACCGAGATGTTCCTGCGCGACAACCAGCACGACAGCGACTTCTCGGCATTCATGTCGGTGTGGTTCTACGAGGAACAGAAGCATTCGCTGGTGCTGATCGACTACCTGCGGCGATTCCGTCCCGAACTCGCCCCGACGCCGGAGGAATTGCATGCGGTGCGCTTTGCCTTCGATCCGGCGCCGCCGCTGGAAACGCTGATGCTGCATTTTTGCGGTGAGATCCGCCTCAACCACTGGTACCGCTGCGCGATGCAATGGCACACCGAGCCGGTAATCAAGCACATCTACAACCTGATCTCGCGCGACGAGGCGCGACATGGCGGCGCCTATCTGCAGTACATGAAGCGTGCCCTGAACACGGTAGGCGAGTCCGCACGCAGCGCCTTCGCCAAGGTCGGGGTGCTGATGGCCAGCTCCGGGCGCAGCGGCAAGCCGCTGCATCCGACCAACCTGCACGTCAACAAAACGCTGTTTCCGCACGACACCGTGCAGAGCAAGCTGCCGGATCCGTCATGGCTGGAGCGCTGGCTCGATGAACAGATCCGCTTCGACCGCGAATGGGAACACAAAGTGGTCAGCGTGATTCTGCAGAACCTGT
The DNA here is from genome assembly GCA_041620115.1 of Burkholderiales bacterium. Classification (GTDB taxonomy): domain Bacteria; phylum Pseudomonadota; class Gammaproteobacteria; order Burkholderiales; family SG8-41. The sequence goes on from JBFKCU010000003.1 coordinate 10,165, forward strand.
CGCTGCTGTTCGGCCGCAAGTTCGAATCCGTGAAGGACCTCAACCGCTTCCGCAAGGAACTTGCGCCCGCCTGATCGGGGCGCACCGGCAGGCGCGATGGCGTTTGTCGCCGCAGGCGAGCCCGCGTAGACTGCGGCCCATGCATGACACTCCGGATTTTGAGCGACGCATCTGCGCGCCTGCTGACCTCGCCGCGCGCGCCGCCAAGCTGGCGCGGCCGCTGGTCTTTACCAACGGCGTCTTCGACATCCTGCACCGCGGTCATGTCACCTACCTCGCGCAGGCGCGCGCGCTGGGCGCAAGCCTGGTGGTGGCGCTGAACAGCGACGCGTCGGCCAAACGCCTGGGCAAGGGTGACGACCGCCCGATCAATACGCTGGCTGACCGTGCCGCCGTGATTGCGGCTCTGGGCTGTGTGGACCTCGCGACCTGGTTCGATGCCGACACGCCGCTGGAACTGATCCTGGCGCTCAAACCCGATGTGCTGGTCAAGGGCGGCGACTGGAAACCGGAAGCCATCGTCGGCGCCGACGCGGTGCGCGGCTGGGGCGGCAGCGTCCACTCGATTGCGTTTGCCCACCAGCGCTCGACCACCGAACTGCTGGCGCGGGTGCGCACCACGGAGTCGCGCTGAGCAAGCGCTCACAATATTTTAAATTATTGATTTAATTGATATTTATTTCTTTTCCGGGAGGTTCACCGGGCAACTCACGGCCTTGATCTCCGCCCCCGGAAACTCGCGTCGCAGATCGGTCAGGCGCGCAATCGTCGCGGCACTGGGCTCGCGGACAAAATAGCTCACCTGTTTGAGAAATTTCTCGCGCCGCGTGACGATCGCTGAACGGACGCCGCGGCCGTTTAGGCGTTCCAGTTCGGCATTCGCCGCGTCCTCGCTTTTGAACAAACCCAGCGAGATCGCGTTGCGCCACTGCGGCGGATCCTGCACGACATAAAACTCCGTGACCTTCAGGTCCTTCAGTTCACCTGTCTTGCGATCGACCTCCGCCTTGGACTTCAGCGGCGGCATATGCACCCAGTAACCGTCGATGTCGGTCACGCGGCGCTGCATGGACTCCGGCAAAGCCAGCGCCGCCAGCGCGGCATCGGCACGCGCCATGTCAGGGCCGCCAAAACCGCCCCATTCCACGCAGGCCGCGGGCCCGCCAGCGGTTGCGGTCACAGCGCCCGCGGATGAGGGCGGCGACTCCGCGGTCACCGCGCTGATTTTCTCGGGGCTGATCTGCAGCAGTTGAATCTGCGCTGCCGCGTCATCGGTCGACTCGAGATAATGGTGATAGGCAAAAAAGCCGACGTTGGCGAGCAAAAAAATCAGTAAAAAAACTCTCATCAGCGCCTCACGTTGCGGGCTGCAGCGCGATCTGCAGCAATCCTTCCAGCACCAGATTATCCACAAGCATCACGCGCGCGTTAAGCTGTTTCTCGATCAGATCCGCATCGCCGCCCGACAGCACCACCGCCGGCGTCGCGCCCGTGCTTTCTTCAAGATAATGCTGCATGCGTTCGATGGCGCCGGTCAGCGCATTGACCGCGCCGCTCGCAATGGCGTCACCGGTATTGTCGGGAAAGTACCTGAATGTACCTTCACGCTCGACCAGGTTCGCCGTGTCGCGCGCCAGTGCCGCACGCATCAACGTTGCACCCGGCACGATGAAACCACCGAGAAAAGCGCCTTCGCCGTTGAGCGCATCCACGGTCATGGTTGTGCCCGCATTCACCACCACACAGGCCGTTCCCGCCCGGTGCCAGGCGCCGATCAGCGCGGCCCACCGGTCCGGCCCGAGTTGTGCCGGATCGGCATAGCCGCTGCGCACGCCGCACTGCACGTCGCGACCGCTGATCCACTCGGGCGTCCCGCCGGCGCCGGCCAGCGCCTGCGCCAGCACCGCCCGCACCTGCGCGCCGGCCACATTCGATACGACGATACGCTCCGCCGATGGCAGCCCCGCGATTGCGGCACCGAGTTCCTCCGCCTGTGCCGTCGGCACCCAGCCCTGGCGCAGCCAGCCGCCGTCCTGGTGCAGGCCCCATTTGATGCGCGTGTTGCCGCTGTCGACGGCGAGTATGTTCATGTGGATTTTCCGGCGGGACGCAGGCTGACTTCGCCGCTGTGATGCCGGGTCATGCCTGTGATGGTTTCAAGCAGCAGGGCGCCGTCTTCGGCAACGCCGCGGGCGATACCCGTGATGCCCTGACCGTCCGGCAGTTCCAGCCGCACCGCCTGATCGCGGTAGGCATGCAACTGCTGCCACTCCTCGCGCAACGGCGTGAATCCCTGCGCCGCGAACAGATCGAGCACCGCCGCGAGTTCCCGCAACATGCGCGCGAGCAGCAGGCTGCGATCCACCGGTGCGCCGACGGCCGCCTCAAGATCAGCAACGTTCTGGTCGACCTGCGCGGTTACGCGTGGATCGGCGCGCACATTGACCCCGATGCCGATCACGGCGACGCTGGGACCGAGCACATCGCCCTGCATTTCGATCAGGATGCCCGCGAGCTTGCCGCCGGGCAGCACCACGTCGTTGGGCCATTTAAGCTGCACCGCCGGTGCGCCCGCAGCGCGCAACGCCCGCACCAGCGCGATGCCCACCGCAAGGCTCAGCCCCGCAAGTTCGCGTGCGCCCTGCGCAAACCGCCACAACACTGAAAACGTCAGCGTACTGCCAACGGCGGAATGCCACACCCGCCCGCGCCGTCCGCGGCCCGCCTGCTGCGCCTCGGCCGCGAGCGTGAGACCACTCGGCGCGCCCTGTGCGGCGCGCTGCAGAAGTTGCGCATTGGTCGAATCGACCGAATCGCAGATTTCGAGCGTGATGCGCTCGACGCCTGTGCCCAGGGCCGCACGCACGCGCCCCGTATCGAGCAGGGATACGGGCTTGGCCAGGCGATAGCCGCGGCCGCGGACCTTCTCGATCTCGAATCCGGCGCCGCCGATTTCACGGATGCCGTACCACACCGCGCTGCGGGTAACGCCGAGCGCGCGTGCAATGTCCTCGCCGGAATGGAACGCGCCGTCGGCCAGCGCGCGCAATGTCTGGAACGCCATGGTGTTCATTGAGCCGGTAGCATAGCCGATTGCGCCTCTGCAACCACACGGCCGCGCCCGTGCCCTGATTTTCATCGACACCGCCACACGGTCAGCCGCCGGATTATGATAGCGGCGGACAGACACCCTTGATCAGATGCCGGCGGGCATTCCGCGCGCCGCGGCTGACAAAAAACCAGCAGGGGTCGGGCCATTTCCCCCAGGGAGGGATCATGCAACGTTCCATACTCATCACCTTGGCCGTGATGTTGTGTCTCGGCCTGCCGCTGACCTCAAATGCGCAGACCTATCCGTCCAAACCGATACGCATCATCGTGCCCTTCCCCGCCGGCGGCACTTCCGACATCCTCACCCGGCTGATCGGCGCCAAGCTGCACGAATCCTGGGGCCAGCAGGTCCTTGCCGACAACCGGCCCGGCGCCAACGGCAACATTGGCGCCGACATGGTCGCGCGTGCCGCGCCCGACGGCCACACGCTGGTGCTGATGGATGTCGGCAACCTCTCGATCAGCCCCAGCGTATTCGCGAAAATGCCCTTCGACATCATCAGGGACTTCGCGCCGGTGACCGTGGTGTCGTACTCGCCACACCTCCTCGCCACGCACCCCAGCATGCCGGTGAAAACGGTCAAGGAGATTGTCGCGCTGGCCAAGGCACGGCCTGGCAAGCTGAATTACGCCACCGGACTCGGCGGCGCGCCGCACATGGCAGGCATGCTGTTTGCACACCGCACCGGTATCAAATGGGTCGATGTCCCCACCAAGGGCGGTTTTGCCAACATCATGCTGGTGACCACGGGCGAGGCCGATCTGCTGTTCAACGGCATGCTCGCGACACTGCCGCACACCAAGAGCGGGCGTCTGCGCCTGATCGCAGTTTCCAGCGACAAACGCTTCCCGACATTGCCCGATACGCCGGTGGTGGCGGAGACGCCGGGTCTCGAAGGCTTTGTCACGGGCTCCTGGCAGGGCGTGCTGGCGCCGGCGAAAACGCCACCGGACATCGTCGCCAAACTGCAGGGCGAAATCGCGCGCATCATCACCACGCCCGACATGAAGGAAAAACTGTCCAGTCAGGGGGCCGATCCGATCGGCAACAGCCCCGCGGAAATGGCGAAATGGCTGGCGTCAGAGAAAGACCGCTGGGCCAAGCTGATCAAGGCCACGGGATTCAAGCTTGAAAACTAACCGCGCAAAATCCCAGACGACCCACGCCAAGCGCAGGATGCCAGCAACGCGGCCCGGGGCAAAACGCCAGATCATCGCCATCGGCGGCGCCGCACTGCCGCTGGAACTCGACAACCTGCTGTTGATCGATTATTTCCTCAAGCAGACACGCAAGCGCAAACCCAAAGTCTGTTTTGTCGGCACCGCCCACGGCGACGCCGACGCCGGGCGGCTGCGCTATTACGCCGGCATGAGCCAGTTCAACTGCACGCCCACGCACCTGCCGCTGTTCGCGAAGACCCCGCGCGACCTCGAGTCCTTCGTGCTCGAACAGGACGCCATTTTTGTCGGCGGCGGCAACACCCGCAGCATGCTCGCGGTGTGGCGCGACTGGGGGCTGGATGTGCACCTGCGTGCCGCATGGGAACAGGGTGTCGTGCTGGGCGGCTGGAGCGCGGGTTCGATCTGCTGGTTCGAGCAGGGCATCACCGATTCCATCGCCGGCCCGCTGACCGCGCTCGACTGCCTCGGCTTCCTGCCCGGCAGCAACTGCCCGCACTACAACAGCGAGCAGCAGCGCCGCCCGACCTACCGCCGGCTGGTGGCCAGCGGCAAGGTCGCCGACGGTTATGCCGCCGATGACGGCGTCGCGCTGCATTTCGTCGGGGCCAGACTGCATCGCGTCGTCGCCAACCAGCCGCGCGTGCGCGGCTGGCAGCTCAGCCGCAGGGGCAAACGCGCAGTCGAGCGTGCGCTGACGACAAAATTCCTCGGAAAACGCTGAGGCCGGCCGGCGCCGCGGGTTAAAATCGCGCTTTTCGGCGAACTTTTCCAGAAACTGATCCCCGGCATGGCCAAGAACGCGAAGCCCGGCGCGGAATCCGCCGCGGCGTCCACCTCCAATTTCATCCGCAGTTACATCGAAGCCGATCTGGCCGCGGGCAAGTACGCGTCACGCACCTGGGGCGGCAAGCCGGGTCCGGCGGCGGTCCATCAGGGCGCCGCGGCGGATCCCGCAAAAATCCGCACCCGCTTTCCGCCGGAGCCCAACGGCTACCTGCATCTCGGCCACGCCAAGTCGATCTGCCTCAATTTCGGACTGGCACAGCATTACGCCGGCGCCTGCCACCTGCGCTTTGACGACACCAATCCGGAGAAGGAAGAGCAGGAATATGTCGATGCCATCCGCGACGTGGTGCAATGGCTGGGCTTTGACTGGGGCCCGCACCAGTACTTCGCCAGCGACTATTTCGGCTTCATGTACGAGGCCGCGGAACACCTGATCAAAGCCGGCCACGCCTATGTCGACGAGCAGAGCGCGGAGGAAATGCGCATCAACCGCGGCACGCTGACCCAGCCGGGCAAGCCGGGGCCGTGGCGCGAGCGGCCGGCCGCGGAATCGCTGGCGCGGCTGCGCGAAATGCGCGAAGGCAGGCATGCCGAAGGCGCGATGGTGGTACGCGCGAAAATCGACATGGCCTCGCCCAATATCAACCTGCGCGATCCGGCAATCTACCGCATCCGCAAGGCGGCGCACCACCGCACCGGCGACGCCTGGTGCATCTACCCGATGTACACCTACGCGCATCCGCTCGAGGATGCGCTGGAGCAGATCACCCATTCGATCTGCACGCTCGAGTTCGAGGACCAGCGGCCGTTCTACGACTGGCTGCTGGGCAAACTCGCCGACGGCGGCCTGCTGGCGCGGCCCCTGCCGCAGCAGATCGAATTCGCCCGCCTCAACCTGACCTACGTCGTGCTGTCCAAGCGCAAACTGATCCAGCTGGTCGATGAAAAACACGTACGGGGCTGGGATGACCCGCGGCTGCCCACCCTCGTGGGCGCGCGTCGCCGCGGCTACACGCCGGATGGACTGCGCCGCTTCGCCGAACGCATTGGCGTGTCCACATCCGATTCGTGGATCGATTACTCGGTGCTCGAGGACTGCATGCGCGAGCACCTCAACGAGGTCGCGGAGCGACGCATCGCCGTGCTGGACCCGGTGAAGCTCATCCTCGACAACTATCCCGAGGGCCAGCAGGAAGACTGCTTTGCGCCGAACCACCCGCAGCAGCCCGGGCTGGGCAAGCGCACGGTGCCGCTGTCGCGCGAGCTGTGGATCGAGCGCGAGGATTTTGCGGAAACACCGCCCAAGGGCTATTTCCGCCTGTTTCCCGGCAACAGCGTGCGCCTGCGCTACGGCTATGTCGTCAAATGCACCGGCTGCGACAAGGATGCGTCCGGCAAGGTTACTGCGGTGCACTGCGATTACATTCCCGACACAAAGTCCGGCACCGCGGGAGCAGATTCGGTCAAGGTCAAGGGCAACATCCACTGGGTCAGCGCAGCGCACGCCTGCGCCGCTGAAGTGCGGCTCTACGACCGGCTGTTCAAAACCGAACATCCGGGCGCCGGTGACCGCGATTTTCTGCTCGACCTGAATCCCGACGCGCAGAAGATCATCACCGCACAGCTCGAGCCGGCATTACGCGATGCGCTGCCGGAATCGCGCTACCAGTTCGAACGCCACGGCTACTTCATTGCCGATGCGCGCGACAGTAAAGCCGGCGCGCCGGTGTTCAATCGCACGGTGACGCTGCGTGACTCGTGGGCAAAGTAGCCCCTTCCTCATCCCTTCAGAACACCAAGGATCAATGACATGAGCGCAAAAACCGCAATCATCACCGGCGCCGGCAGCGGCATCGGCAAAGCCACTGCGCTGGCTTTCCTGAAAGACGGCTGGAATGTCGCGCTGGTCGGGCGCCGCGCGAACCTGCTCGAGGAAGCGCTGACCGAGGCAGGCGCGGATGCCGCGCATGGCGTCGCTGTGCCCACCGACGTGTCCGATCCGCAGTCCGTGACCGCGCTGTTTGAGCAGGTAAAAAAACGCTACGGCCGCATCGATGCGCTGTTCAACAATGCCGGCCTTAACGCCCCGGGCGTGCCGTTCGAGGATCTTCCGTACGAGAAATGGAAGGCTGTCGTCGACGTCAACCTGAGCGGCTCCTTCCTCTGCGCACAGGCCGCGTTCCGCGTGATGAAGGACCAGAGCCCGCAGGGCGGGCGCATCATCAACAACGGTTCGATCTCGGCACATGCGCCGCGCCCCGATTCGGCGCCCTACACGGCATCCAAGCACGGCGTCTCGGGCCTGACGCGCACGATGTCGCTCGACGGCCGCAAGTACGGCATCGCCGTGTGCCAGGTCGATGTCGGCAACGCCATGACCGAGCTGGCCGCGCGCATGGCCAAGGGCGTCAAACAGGCCGACGGCACGGTCAAGGCCGAACCGATGATCGACGTGAAAGACGTTGCCCGCTCCGTGCTGTTCATGGCCAACCAGCCGCCGGGGGTGAACATCTACCACCTGATGGTGATGGCCACCAACATGCCGTACGCCGGGCGCGGTTAACGTCATGCGATACTCCGGACGACGCGCCCGCCGCCCTGTGGCGGGCTTTTGCTGAAAATCTGCGTTCGTCACCACCTATGCCGATCACGCGCATGCCCCTGCAGATCCTGCTCAACGACAAACGCAAGCTGATCCTGATCATCACGCTGCTGCTGTGCGCGGGTTTCGCCACAACCACGCTGGTCAATTACCAGGTGTCCAAGTCCGCCATCCGCGGGGCGATCATCGCGAACGAACTGCCGCTGACGTCGGACAACATTTATTCCGAAATCCAGAAGGATCTGATCACGCCAACCATCATTTCTTCAATGATGGCGAGCGACACCTTCCTTCGCGACTGGGTGCTGGCCGGGGAGCAGGACGTCGACAAGATGACCCGCTACCTCAGCGAAGTAAAGACGCGATACGGCGCCTTCACCAGTTTTTTTGTATCCGAATCCAGCCGCGTTTATTACCAGACCAGCGGCATATTGAAGCATGTGAGCGAGAAAGAACCCCGTGACGCCTGGTATTTTCGTGTCCGGAACATGCAGGTGCCCTACGAGGTCAACATGGACCCCGACCTCGCGAACAAGGATGCGCTGACCATTTTCATTAACTACCGCGTCTATGATTACAACGGCCGCTACATCGGCGCTGCGGGGGTAGGACTCACCGTGGACGCGGTGAGAAAACTGATCAACGACTATCAGGCACGTTACAAACGCAACATCTATTTTGTCGACAAGCAGGGCCGGATCGCGCTGTTCGGCAAGGATACGGCCCCCTACGGCGCCAGCATCCAGTCCATAGAGGGCCTCAGAGACATCGCGACGCGAATGCTGCAGCAGGGCTCGGGCAACTTTCAGTACCGCAACGGCGGACGCGATCACCTACTCAATGTCCGTTTTATCCCGGAACTCAACTGGCACTTGATCGTCGAGCGGGTCGAGGACGAAGCGCTTGAAGAAATCCGCAGCACGCTGTACCTCAATCTTGCCATTTGTATCCTGATCACCGCCGTCGTTCTGCTGGCAACCAGCTTCACCATCCAGCGGTACCAGCGCCGGCTGGAGAAAATGGCGACGACCGACGATCTGACCGGTCTTGAAAACCGCCGGGCATATGATCTGCTCATGCCGCAGGCCATCCACGAGCAGCGCCGCAACGGCGGACCGCTGCTGGCAATGCTGATCGACATCGATAATTTCAAGAGCATCAACGACAATCTGGGTCACCTCGCCGGCGACAGCGTGATCCGTCAGGTCGCCCATGCCATCCGGGCCACACTGCGAAGGTCAGACATCGTTTGCCGCTGGGGCGGCGAAGAGTTCCTGGTGATCGCGAAGAACACCGCCGACGCGTCGGGTCTGCAACTGGCCGAAAAGATCCGTACCGCAGTCGAATCCACCGCATTTCAACACGATGGCAAGACAATCAAAATCACGGTGAGCGTGGGTGTCGCGGGTTACCGGTCAGGCGAGCCCCCCGATCAGCTGATCGCGCGCGCGGACACCGCGCTGTACGCAGCGAAGGGCGCGGGACGCAACGTCGTTCGCACAGTTGCCTGAGCCCCCGGTCAACCCGCACTGACGGGCCGCTTGGCAGATTACCGATAAGACCGTTTACGGCGCCGGCTGCGTTTTCTTGAGCGTTGCTTTCGGCGACCCGCCGCCCAGCACCTCGCGCACGAGATGGTAATAACCCTTGAATTGACGATTGCCTTCGGCGGAAACCGGATCCGGGCAGTGGCGAAAGCCCAAGGTTCCGAGGAACAGCCCCAGCGGACCACCGTGGTACGTCAGCGAATGCGCTTCGGCCAACAGCTTGCCCGAAGCACGCTCGGTGATCTCGGTGCGCGCCACGTTGATGCCCCGCGGTCGCTGCTCTACGCCGCTGCGCACCCTGTGCGTTGCCGCCAGCGCGGGAATCTGATCCGTTTCGATTTGCTGCCCGTCCTTGCGGTAACGCACGTATGCGCCACGCCGATAGATGTCGCGCGCCTCCACCCACAAGAAACCTTCGTCATGCAGGTAACGCATGCCGAAGCTGTTGGCCGTGAGGTCATCCAGATAGAACCCGTCGACATGGATCCGCGCATGAATGCGCGGCTCGGCCAGTGCCGCGCATAAGCGGCCGAATTCGAGCCGGCCCGGCAGCCAGGTGAGCAGCACGACGAAGCCCACCAGTGCCGCGGCCGACAGTGCATGCATGACACGTTGCGCACCCGGCGCCGCAATGCCGATACGCGCCGCCAATCCGACGCGGCGGAATGCGAAATACAGCAACCCCACCGGCAGCAGAAAAAACAGCGGCCCGAAAATCGACAGCAACAACCCGGCGGTAAACCAGTAATCGCCCATCGCTATATTGCCTTGGCGAGGTCAATAAAAATAGCAATTAAATCAACTACTTACATTACCCCTTCAGCGGCTTGAACCGCAGCCGCTTCGGTTTCGCCCCCTCTTCGCCCAGGCGCTTCTTCTTGTCGGCTTCGTATTCCTGGTAATTGCCGGAGAAAAACACCACGCGCGAATCACCTTCGAAGGCGAGGATGTGCGTGGCAATGCGGTCAAGAAACCAGCGGTCATGCGAGATCACCAGCACGCAGCCGGCGAATTCGAGCAGCGCGTCTTCGAGTGCACGCAGGGTTTCGACGTCGATGTCGTTGGACGGCTCGTCGAGCAGCAGCACGTTGGCCCCGGTCAACAGCGTCTGCGCCAGATGCAGGCGACCGCGCTCGCCGCCGGACAGCGTGCCGACTTTTTTCTGCTGGTCCTGGCCCTTGAAATTGAACCGGCCCAGATAGGCGCGCGACGGCATTTCGAATTTGCCGACGTTGATGATATCGAGTCCGCCGGAAATCGCTTCCCACGCGGTCTTGTCGTTGGGCAGCGAATCGCGCGACTGATCCACCATCGCCAGCTTCACCGTGGAGCCGATGACGATTTCGCCGGAGTCGGGTTTCTCCTTGCCGCTGATCATGCGGAACAGCGTCGACTTGCCTGCGCCGTTGGGGCCGATGATGCCGACGATGGCGCCCGGCGGGATCGCAAATGACAGCTTGTCGATCAGCAGCCGGTCGCCGTAGCCCTTGGACACGTCCTTGAACTCGATGACCTGTTCGCCGAGGCGGTCGGCAACGGGGATGAAAATCTCCTGGGTCTCGCTGCGCTTCTGGTAATCGTAGGACGACAGTTCCTCGAAGCGCGCGATCCGCGCCTTGGATTTAGCCTGCCGGCCTTTCGGATTCTGGCGCACCCACTCGAGTTCTTTTTTCAGCGCCTTCTGCCGCGCCGACTCGGTGGCCTCTTCCTGCTTCAAGCGCTCTTCCTTCTGCTCCAGCCACGAACTGTAATTGCCCTTCCACGGGATGCCATGGCCGCGGTCGAGTTCGAGTATCCACTCCGCCGCATTGTCGAGAAAGTAGCGGTCGTGGGTCACCGCAACCACGGTGCCGGGGAACCGCAGCAGGAACTGCTCCAGCCAGTCGACGCTTTCGGCATCCAGATGATTGGTCGGCTCGTCGAGCAGCAGCATGTCGGGCTTCGACAGCAGCAGCCGGCACAGCGCGACGCGGCGCTTCTCGCCGCCGGAGAGCTTGTCGATCTTGGCGTCCCACGGCGGCAACCGCAACGCATCCGCGGCGATATCCAGCTGGTGCCCGGTGTCGGCACCGGCATTGGCGATCAGGGCTTCGTACTTTGCCTGCTCGGCGGCGAGCTTGTCGAAATCGGCATCGGGCTCGGCATAGGCGGCGTAAATCTCGTCGAGTTTTGCCTGGGCCTGGAACACTTCGCCCAGGCCTTCCTCCACCGCTTCGCGCACGGTCTGCTTGGGATCGAGTTGCGGCTCCTGCGGCAGGAAGCCGATGTTGAGGTTGGGCATCGGCGTCGCTTCGCCGTCGTATTCCTTGTCCACGCCCGCCATGATCTTGAGCAGGCTGGACTTGCCCGAGCCGTTCAGGCCGAGCACGCCGATCTTGGCGCCGGGAAAAAACGACAGGGAAATATCCTTGAGGATCACGCGTTTGGGCGGCACCATCTTGCTCACCCGGTTCATCGTCATTACATACTGGGCCATGTTGCTGTCTTCTGAATAAGTGGATTGAAAGAAGCCCCGAGGATAGCCCAAAGTCACACCGATGTGAGCGCAGGCATCATTCGGCGATAATGCCTGCACCACGACCAAACACCTGCAGGAAACCCCGCAATGAATGTAATCAGCCCCTGGCTGCACCTGGGATATGTCATCCCGCACCTCTACACCGACATGGACGCCTACCAGTTCTATCGCGTCGCCCCCGACGGCATGATGCTGGTGACCACGGGGCTCAATCTCAAGGAATACAGCCTCGCCGCGGTCGAATCCGAACTGCCGGCACTGTGGAATGCCTTTGACCTGCTGAAGAAAAAAAACGTGGACCGCATCGCGCTGAGCGGCGTGCCGGTAGCCTCGGTGCTGGGGCGCAAAAAAATGCGCGATATTCTCGATGAAGCCGGCCAGCGCACAGGCCTGCCCTGCGATACCGACCTCGAAGCCCATATCGCGACATTGCAGCACTTCGGCGTCACGAAGCTGGCACTGGCCACGCGCTGGCCGGAACACGTCAATACCGCGCTGTCGAACTATCTGCGGGAGGCCGGCATTGAGGTCGTCGTCTGCCGCGCGCGCGGCCGCTCACTGGATCAGAACAAGGTGTCGAGCGCGGCGGATGACCACCTGCTCGCACTGGAACTGGGCGCACAAGCCCTGCGCGACGCGCCGCAGGCGCAGGCCCTGCTGCTGCCGGGCGGACTGTGGTATGCCATTCATGCGGTGCCGCAGCTTGAGGCCGAGTTCGGCAAACCCGTTCTGCTCAACATCCTGTCGACGACCTGGGCGGCGCTCAATGCAGCGCCGAAACCGCTGCAGCAACGCCCCGATCCGCGCTGGGGCAAAGAGCTCGCCAGCCTGTAAGCCGATCACCACGTCATTCCACGAGTGCAGGTAAGCAGGCAGGCCGCGATGCGGCTGCTGGCAAGGCCGGTATCTCTTTCCGCCGGATTGCGGGGGGATGGTCGGATGGGCGCAAATGTCCCAGGAAATATTACTGCATGCCGGCTTGCGCTGGCATGACGACTGCACGTTACGCGCGCACCGCCAGCCGGTCGATGGTCATTGCATCCACCCTTATGGATTCGGGGAAACCGCAGGATGGACCCGCTTCTGCAGTTGCGCCAAATGGCAATGGCGGTCGGCGTCCGGTCGTCATCGACACGCGAGTGCGCTCTCGCCAAACGCGGGGCTGCACGGCAAAAAGCGCTATTCAGCGCGCGTCATGAAAGAATTTCAGGAGCTTAAGCGCCTCGACGTTAGAGTGCTGGAACACCGCCGGATCGAACGACGCCTCGCCGATACGGGCATGCCCCGGCAGCCCGGCGAACAGCGCATCGTCTACATTCTTTAACCCCATTGCCCAGTCGCTGAACATGCGGCCCTCAATCTCGCCTTCGCCGAGCGGCAGGATGGTATGGTGACGCGGGTCGCGCTTGATCTTCTCGTACAGGGCGCGCACTTCGCGTTCGTCGCCTTCGAGCATCTGGATGAAGTAACCTTTGTCTGCGTCGGCCGAATACCGGTAGATCAGCAGGCCGGTGATTCCTTTCGCGGCATTCTTTTCACGGCTGAGCGACAGCAGCGATTCGAGCACGGCGGCGTCCATCGGCTTCTTTGCCTGGCTGACGTAGATCAGGTAGTGCATCCATGCTCCATACGTTCGTTGACGGACCGTCTTGCAGAGCGCTTTTTTACACCAACCGGCACTTTATTGCTCGGTCCGGCGCAGCGTCAATGCCGGCAACATCCTCTCACGTCCCGCTGTTGTGCGCAGCATCTCGCCCTTCGCAGCGCCCGATTGCTCTCAGGACGCACGCCGAGCACTCCTAATTGCCCCGCGTTCGCGTATCAGTCCTCCTCGCATATTCCACGCGCCGTGCCGGTGCGCGCGGCAGTGCGCAGGCGGCGATCGGAGATGAATCCGTCGTCAAACTGAAAAGCCGCTGTGTACGTGCACTTCCGGCCGGCAGCGGACGTTTTTCTCAACGCGTGCTCGCAGCAACCACCTTGCCGCTGATCAGACCGTCGACCTCGGCATCGCCATAACCGACCGACTTCAGGACCTCCCGGGTGTGCTCGCCCACCTGCGGAATGTCGATGCGCGTGCCGAAACGCTGTCCGTCCATTTCGATCGGCAGCACCGGCACCTTGGTCTTCACGCCGTTGTTCAACGTGACCGGCGTCAGCCCGCGCGATGCATTCAGATGCGGATCGTCAAACAGGTCTTCGGGCTTGGCGATGGGTGCGAACGGCAGGCCGAGCTTCTCGCAGCGGTCCATCAGTTCCTGCTTGCCCATCTTCGCGAAAATTTCCGTCACGATGGGCAGGATCTGCGGACGCGCCTCCACACGCTGCGGATTGGTTTTCAGCGCCGGATCCCTGAGCAGATCGGTCAACCCGAATGATTCACAGAACACTTTCCACTGCGTATCGGTGACCACGCCGACGAACACCAGCTCGCCTTCCTTGGTTTTGAAATTATCGTAGAGCGCCCACGCGCGGATGCGGTCGGGCATGGGCTTGACCGGCTTCCCGGTGGCAAAGCCCTCGAGCATGTGCTGCGCGACGAGGAAGGCGTTGTTTTCAAACAGCGCGCTCTGCACGTACTGGCCCTTGCCCGTCGCGTGACGCTGGTTCAGTGCGGCGAGGATCGCCACCGCGCCGAACACGCCCCCCATGACGTCGTTGACCGAAGCACCGGCGCGCAGCGGACCGAAACGCCCCCCCGTCATGTAGGCCAGCCCGCCCATCATCTGCACCACTTCATCGAGCCCGGTGCGATGGTCATAAGGCCCGGGCAGGAAGCCCTTGAGTGAACAGTAGACAATCTCCGGCTTGAGTTTTTTCAGCGCCTCGTAACCGAAACCCAGCTTGTCCATCGCGCCGGGGCGGAAGTTCTCGGCAATCACGTCCGCGCTGGCGATCAGCTTCAGCACCAGCGCGCGCCCGGTGTCCGACTTCAGATCGACCGCGATGCTTTTCTTGTTGCGGTTGTAGGTCGGAAAGAATCCCGCGCCCGAGGCGGTGAGCTTGCGCGTGTGATCGCCGTCCAGCGGCTCGACCTTGATCACCTCGGCGCCGAGATCGGCGAGCACGAGCCCGCAGGTGGGGCCCATGACCACATGGCAGAATTCGATGACGCGGATGCCGGCGAGCGGCAGTTGGTGAGACATGTCTGATTCCTTAATGTTGCCGTGTGGCCGGCTGAAAACCCTTGGTCACCCCCGCCAGGGGCACATAACCGTACAGCGGCTCGTCGGGGATGCCTTCTTCGAGGATCTTGCGCAGGGCCAGCAGTTTTTCGAGATCAATGCCGGTGCGCAGTCCCATGGCTTCGAGCATGTAGACCAGGTCTTCGGTGACAATGTTGCCGGAAGCGCCCGGCGCGAACGGACAACCGCCGAGGCCGGCGAGCGAACTGTCGAAAGTGGTCACGCCGACTTCGAGCGCGGCCACCACGTTGGCGAGCCCGAGGCCGCGCGTGTTGTGCAAATGCGCGCCCGACAGCCTGTCGCCGATGGCGGCACGGACTTTCTTGAACACGCGGCGGATCTGCTCTGGATTGGCGTAGCCCGTGGTATCGGCCAATCCGACTTCATCGCATCCCGCTTCCACCGAAGCCACCGCCATGCGCACCACTTCATCCTCACTGACGGCGCCTTCGAGCGTGCAGCCGAATACCGTGGACAAGCCCGACTCGATGATCGGGCGCTGACCTTCCGGCAGGCTGTCGCGGAACTCGCAGATCTTTTTCGCACTGGCGATCGCTTCATCCGGCGTCATGCGCACATTGGCCAGGCTGTGCGCATGCGACACCGATATCGTCAGCGTCAGCTTGTGCACACCAGCCGCCATCGCCCGCTGCGCACCCTTGAAGTTGGGCGCCAGCGCGGCGACGTTCAAGCCGGGTATGGTCAGCGCATGCGCCACGACTTCCGCCGCATCGGCCATCTGCGGAATCAGCTTCGGTGGCACGAAGGAACACACTTCGATTTCGCGCAGCCCGGCCGCCGCCGCGGCGCTGATCCATTTTTTCTTGTACTCCGTCGCCATGAACTGCTTGGTGTTCTGCAGGCCGTCGCGCGGCCCCACTTCGCTGATCAGTACATCGATGTCCTGGGTATTCATACGGTTCCGTTTCTCATCACCCTGCAATCACCGGCCATCCGGTGAAAAGCACTAACTAATTGATTTTGTTTAATATTTTATATTCTGCACTCGTCAGCTGCGCAACCCAGATCACGGTCGGATTCCGCCAGCAGCCGGTCAAACGACTCCGGCGTGCGGATCATCCGCCCCACCACCGCCGGCGAATGCGCCTGCAGCCATTGACTGTGTGTCGGGTGATCGCCGCCGGCAACAACGAGGATCAGGTTGTCGGGCTTCTGCGCGATCGGCCACGGGTCGAGCTTGAGGCTCTCACGCGTTGCCGGATTGGGATCGATTTCAATCCATGCCGGACCACCGGCGCGTTTCAGGTGTGCCATTGGAATCTTCGAGTTTTCCCACAGGAACTCGCGCAGCCTCGCCGGCGTCCAGCCGAGTTTGGCCATCATGCCCGCGACCACCGGTGAAATCAGCATCGCCCCCGGCGTGCCCTTTTCCCAGCCCGCCAGCGCGGCGAGATTGGGCGTGCGCATGAAATCCGCCATGCGATGCAGGCCCTGTGTCACATCTTCTTCCGGCGTTTCCTTTTTCGCACCGCGGCGGCGTATGTTGCTGACACCGCTGGCAAAAAACACCGACACCGCATTGGCGCCGGGCTCAAAACCGTGGCGCTGCGTTGCATGCGGCGCCCAGCCCTCGGGCAGGCTCGCTTCGTCCTCGGCAAACACCGCATTGGTATAGCGCATCGCGCCGAAGATCGCCATGGTGCCGATGCCCGGGAGCGCACCGCCGACATTCTGCTGCAACAGACGCAGCGCGCGGCCGATGCTGGCCCCGGCAGGTCGCTGCGGATCGGGCCCGAGGCAGCCGAAACCGGAATTGAGGCGGATGTCTTTCGCAATCGGTCCGTTGACGATCACCACCGGGAACGGCCCGCCGGAGGTCGCCTGCAGCTGGTCGAACAGGTTGGCCGGATCGAGACAGGCCTCGACCGCAGCCAGCAGCACCGGCAGGTACTCGGGCCGGCCGCCGGCCATCGCCAGTGCCACCGCGCAGGTCTCCACGGTGGTGATGCCGCCGCGCGGCGGAAACTTGCCCATCACCTGGGTGCGCGGCAATGCCGAACCGCGCAGGATCCAGTCCACCCGCTCGCGCGTCGCTGGCCACACCGGCAGACCGTCGCCCCACAGGTTGGTGATCAGCAGGTTGTTGGCTTTCTGCAGCGCATCGTCATAAGTCTTGCCTTCGACGCTGAGCAGCGGCAGCTCGCCGCCCGCGGATTGCGTGAAATCGGACTTCCATTGCGTCAGCCCGTTGTAGAACTCTTTCTTGCGCGCCTCGATCGCGGTGAGGTCGCTGCCCGGCAGGAACATGTCGATCGGAAACGTCACCATCGCGGCATCGGGCGCGAGCCCCAGGCCGGAGACGGCGTTTTTCATCACGCCGACAAAATCCGTCCGCGTCAGCGTGACGGTGGGTATGCCCAGTGTTTCGATTCTGGCGGCAGCACGGCCGCACGCAGTGGCGCAGGACCCTCAGGCCGCGTTGCCGACGATGACGGCATCGACGCCGCTTTGCTTGACCAGTTTCGCGGTCTCTTCGGTCGGTATCAGCACATTGCCCTGCGGAAACGCGTCGATCGGCAGCAGTTCCGCGGTCGGGTAATCCGCCTTGAGCAAATCGCGCAGCATCGGCAGCATGCGGAATGCCTGCCACTGCTCGTTACTGACGAAACCGATGCGTTTGCCGTCGAGCGTAGCCACACGCGGCGCGAACGCCTGCGTGACTTCCAGCGCGCCGGACGGATCATGAAATTCAATTTTGACCATGCGGGAACCCTCCTTGATGATTGCATTCTAATGGAGTCGTCGTCACTCGCCCCACAAATTGCCCGATACAATTCACCATATGAACGCCCGCCTGCCCCTGCTGCTCATCACCGCAATCGCGGGCAGCGTGCTTTTCGGTTGCGCGCGGCCCCCCGCACCGCCACCGGAACAGTCGGCGCACGCGCAGCCGGCAGCGCCGACCGAACCACGCTATACACGCGAACTCAAACTGCCACAGTCGGCAGTCCCGGCCAGCCGCCCGGCCACGCTTCCGGCCACCACCGGACGCGGCAGCAAGCCCGTGCATACGGTCAGCGGCACCGCACCGGGGCAGGCGGGTTATGTGCACTACTTTTTGCTGCGCATGCCCGATGAAACACTCGAAGTGCAGATTGGCGTCGAACTCGATGATCAGCGCATCGCGTGGTCGTTCCCGGACCTCGGTGTCGTGATCTCGCCGTTCCTCGACGGCGAGGACCTGCACACGGGCACCAACAACTACACCGTGTGGCATCTGTACGGCATCCGGCCGTTTCCGGACGATGCGGTCATGGCGCGCCTGCAACAGGACCTGCCGGGACGCATCGCGCCCTGGCTCAGGGCACCGACGCCCTACTGCATCGACGACGGCCCGAAACGCAATTGCATGAGCTGCCTGGGTTTTGTACTGCGCGCACTGTTCCCGGGGCGCGGCAGCGACTATCCCGCGATGCCGCGCGATTTTTCGCGCAGCGGGCACCCCGCACAGTACACCCCCAACGACCTGCTGCTGTACCTCGCCGGCATGCTCGACCTGCCGGACCGCAACGCGCGGCTGCAGCGCATAAGCCGGCTGAGTCTGCCTGCGGACCTGCGTGTCGATCTCGAAGAACTGGTGTATGGCATGAGTGCGGGCGATGCGGCTCCCTTGACCGCCCGGCAGAAGGGCATCGTCGGCAGCGCGAAGCGCAACGTCGCGCCAAATACGCCGCGCCCCAAACCGCGATCCTGAGTCGCGGCACACCGCTGGCTCAATCACGCCGGCGCAATATCGCGCAAACGA
>JBFKCU010000004.1:0-25953 GCA_041620115.1 Burkholderiales bacterium
CGCCTCGCGCGGCGGGCTGAGAAATTCCCAGTTCGCCGCGTCGATACGCTGCTGCGCGGCAAAGGCGCGCAGCGCCTGCGGGTCGTCGAAGGGCTGGTTGAAGCCGATGCTCACGACGTTGAACTGATGCGCGCCGAGCATGCGCTCCAGCCCCTTCACTGCCTCGTGGAGCGCGCGCGTCTGCGTCGGGCAGACCTGGAAGCAACCGGTGTAGATGAAGCTCACGAGCAGCGGCTTGCCGCGATAGGACGCGAGCCGCACCGGGCGGCCCCGGCGGTCGAGCAGGACGAGGTCGGGCATATCGCGCCCGATCGCGGCCTGTCCCAGGCGCAGCGCCTCGCGCTCGTCGAGGCTCGGCACCGTCCCGGGCTCGCGCGCGGCGCCGCCCGCGCGCTCAATGATTGAGGCCGCAGCGGGTGCCGCCCCATCCCGCGCCGCCCCGGCCGCCCCGACCTGCGCAAACGATGCGATCAGCAAACCGGCAAAGGCGGCGGCGCGGATTTCAGCGCATCGCCGCATCGAGGACCACTCCGAGGAGGAGGGCGCCCAGCTGCACCATCGACGCGAAGAAAGACGCCATCGCCGTCGAGCGCCCCGGTGCACGCGCCAGCGCGTGAGTGCGGTGCAGGAAGTGCGCGCCTCCAGCCACCGCGCCCAGCGCGTAGGCCAGACCCGCACCGAAGGCGAGCGGCAGCAGCGAAGCGGCAACGAGCAGCATGGTATTCGCGTGCACGATGCGCGCCGCCCGTTCGATGCCGACCACGACCGGCAGCATCGGCACGCCGGCAGCAGCATAGTCATCGCGGTTGGCAATCGCCAGGCTCCAGAAGTGCGGCGGGGTCCACAGGAACAGCACCAGCGCCAGCAGCCAGGGCAATGTACCGATCGACGGATCGACGGCCGCCGCACCGGTCAGCACCGCAAAGCTGCCCGCCAGCCCGCCGAAGACGATGTTCATCGAGGTGCGCCGTTTCAGGCCCACTGTGTAGACCACTGCGTACGTGAACGCGCCGAGGAACAGGAACAGCGCGGCGGTGCCGTTGATCGCGACCCACGTCGCGCCGACTGCCGCGGCAAGAAGGCCGGCGATCACCGCCAGCCACACGGGGCCGGCGTGTAGCGCGCCGGTAGCGAAGGCGCGGCCGCGGGTGCGCTTCATCAGGCGGTCGGCGTCGGCCTCGATGTACTGGTTGAAGGCACCGGCGCTGGCCGAAGCCACGAGCACGGCGAGCGCCAGCAACGCAGCCTGCCATGCCGCCGGCGCCGGGCCGGGCGCGATCGCCAGGCCTGCTAGCGCAGTCAGCATGATCAGCACCCCGATGCGCAGCTTGAACACGCTGAGCACGGTGCGCCAGCGCGGGGCTGCCGCGGCAGCCTGGGGTCTGGTCATCGTCGTGCTCATGGCGCGCTCCTTCTCGGCGGGCGTCGGGGGATCAGCTCAGGCCCCACAGCGTGGAAAGATATTTCCAGTTGATGAAGTAGTAGAGGACGAAGGCGGTAAGGAACACCATCGCCAGCACGAACGTGCCGGGGGCGGCAAACCCCGCCGAGCCGTAGCTTTGCGCCACGACGGTCGGTGCAGCTCGCGCCACCGGCGTGAACTTCGGGCTCACGGCGCCCGTATCGAGCTTCTTGCCCCAAAGCAGCGAACCGACGGTGATGTAGACGAAGACCACGCCCCCGACGATCGCGATCATGCCCGTCAGCCCGACCAGCCCCATCATGAGATAGGCCGCACCCGGCCACTCGTAGGCGAGCGCCGCGCCCTGGAAGGCCATGTCCCAGTGCCGGCGAGAGACGCCGAGCGTGCCGGCGCCCATCATCACGAGCGCGAAGGCATACATCGAGAAGCCGAACAGATAAGGCTGCCACTTCGCCAGCGTGGGTGCGATCATCTCGCGCCTGAACAGCACCGGGATCAGGTAGTAGGTGAGCGCCATGAAGGTGAGCGTCGTGCCGATCACCACCGTGGCGTGGAAATGGCCGGGCACGTAGATCGTGTTGTGGATGATCATGTTCAACTGCTCGGTGCCCATCATCACGCCCGAGATACCGCCGAGGAAGCCGAAACCGATCAGCGCGATGAACACGCCCGAGAACGTCGGATTACCCCACGGCGCCTTGCGCAGCCACTCGAACAGGCCGCGGGTGTAGCCCTTCTGGCGCTGGGCGACTTCCATCGCACCCGGGATCGTCAACCCGTGCAGCATCGAGGCAAGCACTGCGAAATACATGAAGTAGCTGGTGTTGACAACCTTCCAGCCGGTCGACAGCCCTGGATCGGCCAGCAGGTGGTGAGCACTGGCGAGTTGCAGGAACAGGATGTAGAGCAGAAACGCGGTGCGGCTCACCCGCTCACTCATCGGTTTCGCGCCGAAGGCTATCGCCGCCACGAGGTACCACACCGAGATGTGGGCTGCGACGTTGATCTGCTGGGAGCTGTGGCCGAAGGCCCACCAGATCGTCCGGTAGACCAGCGCGTCGATCTCCTTGACCACGCCGAGCGACATCAGCCAGGTCGGAATGAGGATGATCGCGCCCGAGACGATCGTGAACACGGCGATGATCGCTGCCGTGATCGCGCCGAAGGTGACGAGCGGCACGGAACCTTCGTAGGTCTTCTCGCGCTTGGCGACGACCAGGGTGCCGAAGAACACGAAGCAGCCGATCAGCGCACCGACCGCGAACAGGATCAGGCCGAGGTAGAAGTTCGGTTCCGCCATCATCGGCACGTAGCTCGTCATCATTACCGACGAGGAGCCGCGGTAGACAGCGATGTTCGTGACGACCGATCCGATGACCATTAGCGCGAAGCCGAGCCACGCGATCTTCGGTGTCGCGATGCGCGAGCGCAACAGCGTCGACGCGCAGAAGTAGAGCACGGCGATCTCGAAGAAGATGATCCAGAAGATCAGCATGTCGATGCCGTGCGCCGTGAGCACCTGGTAGAAGGTATCGGCCTCCAACCAGCGGAACGCCGGCCAGCGCGTCATCACGACGCCGATAGCGAGCAGGCCGCCGATCAGCAGCCAGACGACGGCGACAAAGGCGTTCGCCTTCATCAGCAACTCCGCCTGACGCTCGAACTGCAGGCCCGAACGCGGGCAGGTACGGTATGTGGTCGCGACGCTCATCGCTGGCTCCTCACTTGACGTAGATGCGGCCAACCATCTTGTGGTGGCCGATGCCGCAGTACTCGTTGCAGACGACCGAGTACGTGCCGGACTGGTTGGGCGTGACGGTAACCACGTGCTCGAAGCCGGGCACCATCTGGATGTTGATGTTGGCCGGCTGCAGCGAGAAGCCGTGGTTGTAGTCCATGGCCGACAGGTGCAGCCGGTAGGTCTTGTCCTTCTCGAGCTCGAGGATCGGATAGAAGGCCCACAGCCGCGCGAGCAGGTAGACGTCGCTGCCCGGCGGCGGCGCGACGACCGGCGTCTTCTCGTCGGTCTCGGTGCGCACCGTGTGCTTGTCGACCATGGCTTGGACGCTCGCCATGAACTTCTCGGGGTTAGTACGGTAGGTCTCCGTCGACAGGTTCTGCTTGCCCCAGATGTGCCAGCCGATCATCATGAAGAACATGATCAGGCACCACAGGAGCGCAATTGCGATCCAGGTGCCCTCGACGCGGTCGATGGGGTGCTTGTACCAGAGCCGTTCGGAGGGAGGCAGGATTGCGCTCATATTCTGTTCTCCCGGTTCACTTGGCCATCGGCAGCGTCAGGATGTCCCACACGCCCCAGGCGATATAGAGCACCATCGGCACGGCGACGCCGAGAAACAGCAGCAGGAAGGGGTTGTCGAGCAACTGCTGCATGAAGGGAATGTCCTCGTCACTCTCGTGCGTGGCGGGGCCGCTTTGATGAACAGGGTTAGCCATGGTTTGCTCCTCCTTCGTATTGATCGGCAGGACCGGGGGTCCGCGTCGATGCCCAATTAGATTCCGCCACCGGCACAAGCAGCCTTGATGCACATCAAGATATTCCGGACCGCACCGGCGCGACGCGTATCCGGCGCCGGACCGGAGTAAAATCAGGCTCTTAACTCAATTCACAGCACCGACCTGATACTGCGCATGAATGCATCGATCGCGCGTGGCGCTGCGGCGGACGCGGCGCACATACGCATCGCAACATGGCTTCTCGCCTGTTGCGCGCTGGTATTCGCCATGGTGGCGCTGGGCGGAGTCACCCGGCTTACCCGTTCGGGACTCTCGATCGTGGAGTGGCAACCGCTGATTGGTGCCCTGCCACCGTTTTCCGAATCCGACTGGCTCGAACTCTTCGAGAAATACAAAAACACGCCCGAGTACCTGCAAGTCAACACCGGGATGACGCTCGAGGGATTCAAGGGCATCTTCTGGCTCGAGTACTTCCACCGCCTGCTCGGACGTGTGATCGGGATCGTCTTTTTCGTGCCGTTCGCCTGGTTCATTTTCCGGCGCATGATCGGGCTGCGACTCGGGCTGCAGCTTGGCGGGATTTTCGTGTTAGGCGCACTGCAGGGGTTCATGGGGTGGTACATGGTGAAGAGCGGGCTCATCCACGAGCCACGCGTGAGCCATTTCCGCCTTACCGCACATCTCGCACTCGCGTTCGGCATCTACGCCGCGATGCTATGGACTGCACTCGACCTCATGGCTCCGCGCAAGGCGCTTACCGACAGTCCGGCAGTACGCAGGTTGAGGCTATGGATGTACTGGATCACCGGGCTGGTGGTCATGATGGTTCTGACCGGCGGCTTCGTCGCCGGCATTCGTGCCGGGCTCGCCTACAACACATTCCCTCTTATGAACGGGCACATCGTGCCACCCGAGATATTCATGCTTGAACCATGGTATTCGAACTTCTTCAACAACATGGCCACGGTGCAATTCAATCATCGACTGTTCGCATGGGCGCTCATGTTCGCCGTACCCGTGGTCTGGTGGCGTGCCAGGCACGCGAGTCTTCCATCTCGTGCAGTGATGCTCTTTCACGTGCTGCTCGCAACCTTGGCGGTACAGGTCACACTCGGCATCACCACCCTGCTCTACGCCGTCCCGGTGGCCCTTGGCACAGCACACCAGAGCGGCGCCCTGGCAGTGTTCACGGTGGCGCTGCTGCTGAACCATGAGTTGAAGGGAAGCCCTGGGCGAAGCCGTGAACCATGATCCGGCCGACGCCTGCAGACACCGTGCGGGGTATTTTCCGGAGACTGCCTGAGCACGCAGCGAAGATATGGTCACCCGACACGCCGATTCAGACCGTCAGGCGTTGTTTTTATTCGGTTTCTCGGACAGGCCGTGTTCGACGGCATACACCGCGGCCTGCACCCGGCTGCCGAGGTTGAGTTTGCGCAGGATATTCTGCACATGGATTTTGACCGTGTTCTCGGCAAGCTCGAACTCGCGCGCAATCTCCTTGTTGCTGGCACCGCGGGCAAGCACCACCAGGATCTCGCGCTCACGCGCGCTCAAGCGGTCCTTGTCCGCCGGTAACGCCCCGCGCGCCGGACCCTTGAGGCCGGCCACCAGTTTTCCGGTCATCTCAGGCGACACCACAGACTCGCCGGCGGCCGCCCGCCGGATGGCGTCCACGAAATATTCGGTATCGATGTTCTTCAGCAGATAACCGGACGCGCCGGCACGCAGCGTCGCCAGCAGATCCTCCGCCTCCTCCGACACCGCCAGCATCAGCACCCGCGTCTGCGGCAACTCCTCCAGCAGCGTCCGCAACACCTCGCGACCCGATACACCCGGCATGTCGAGGTCAAGCAGCACGATGTCCGGCTTCAACTGCCGCGCCTGCTTGACCCCATCCAGTCCGTCCGCAGCATCGCCGACGACCTCGATGTCCGCCTGCCGCGCCAGCAGTGCCCTGACGCCGCTGCGAAACAGGTTGTGGTCATCGACCAGCAATACCCTCAGCTTTGCACCCGCCGTCATGCTCATGCATGCACCTCGCCACGCCGCGGTCCAGCGCTGCCGTCCATGCCCTGTCCCACCGGAAGCGTCAGTTCCAACGTGGTACCGTCGCCCGGTCTGGAGCGCACATCGACCCGCGCACCGATGCGCTGGGCACGCTCGCGGATGATGCGCAGGCCGATATGGTTTTCGGCAATCTCGGGCAGCGCCCGGACATCGAATCCACAGCCGTCGTCCGCAACGGCAAAACGGTAGTCGGCATCACGATGCACCGACAGCCTGACCAGCGTCGCGCCTGCGGCGTGCTTGCGGATGTTCGACAGCGCTTCCTGCAGGATGTGCAGGACCTGCAACTGCGTCTCCGCGTGCAACGGCACGCCCGTTCCCGTATCGGAAAATTCCGTCTGCAGTCCGGACTGCGCACCGAACTGCGCCAGCATGCGTTGCAGCGCCACACCGACATCCTCTTCCTGCTTTACGCGGACCCGGAAATGGGTCAGCAATTCGCGCACGTTGTCATAACTTTCCTGCACCCCTTCACGGATATTGCCCAGCACTTCGGTCACTTCGTCGGGTGCGTCACGCCGCAGCGAATCCTCCAGCAGCTGCACCTGGATATTGAGGAATGCCAGCGCTTGCGCGATCGAATCATGCAGTTCGCGTGCGATCAGGCTGCGCTCCTCGTAGACGGCGAGCTCGCGGTCACGTGATGCGAGCCGCTGATTCTCGATGGCTACGGCCAGGTGCTGCCCGAGCGTGTCCAGCAGTTCGCGATCCTCGGGGCTGATCACCTGCGGCGTCGTAAAATAGAGATTGAATATGCCCAGCAGTTCGCCTTTCAACCGGATCGGAAATATGGCCACGGTACGGTATCCCGCCTTGCGGCAGTCGGCCGCCACGTCCGGTGCAATGTCATCCAGCACATCCACCTCGCTGCGCTTCATCTGCGCAGCCGACCCGCAAAGGCATTCGCCCATGTCGATACAGCGTTCATCCGAGGCAAAATCGCCCGTCAACCCCTCATGTGCATACAGATGCAGCTGGCGGGTATCCACATCAAACAGCCGCACGGCACCGCCGGCCGCCTCGTGCATGGCCATCAGGCGCCGCAGGAAGCCGCGACAGAATTCCTCGGTGGTAGCCGGCTCGTTGAGCAGGCGCGCCACCTCGTAGAGTGCTGCGAGTTCCCGGTTGCGCGCCGCGAGATCGACCGTTTTCTCGGCGACGCGTTCCTCGAGCGTGGCGTACGAATCCTGCAGCCGGGCAGCCATGCGATTGAACCCCTCAGCAAGGTCCCCAAATTCATCCCGCGTTTCCACCGGCACACGCACGCTGAAATTACCACCCGTCATGCGTCGTATGCCTTCTGCCAGGCTGTTCACCGGCCGCACCACCAGCAGGAACATCAGGTAGATCAGCGTCACGGCTCCGATCAACGCGAGCGCGATCAAACCGAACTGCATGTAACGCAGGATCGCGATGGTACGGGCATTGTTCGCCTCGGTGAGGCGCACCACCTGGTCGATATGTCCGACAAACGGATCAAGTTCGGTCCGCAGCGTCTGCATCTCAGCCGCGCGCCCTGCGGCGCCCGCAGCAGCAGCACGCTCGATCAGTGGCTTGATCGTACCGAACCAGTATCGTTCAACGAAATCGAGTTCAGCGAGAATTTCGCGATCCCGCGGCAGCACCAGCGGCCGCACCGGATCGCCGGTCCTCAGTCCCGCAAGGACCTCCTCGAAACTGCGCACCTCGGCCTGGATCTGCGCGCGTGTCGCCGGATCGCTGCTGCGCGCGCTGTCCGCCAGCAAATAGGCAATCCGGTACGAACGCATGCGTTCGCTGCCCATATCATTGATGACGGCGGCGCCACCCTCGAGTTTCCAGGATTCGTACAGCGTGAACCCCACGGCGGCGAGCGCCACTGCCAGAAAGGCGATGGCCATCCAGAACAGCTTGCCGCTCAGGCGTGGCTGGTGCAATTTAACCGGCATTTGATGCGTCCCGCGCGGGCCTCCACAGTTCCGACCCGCCACATGTTACCGCGGGTGGTCGTCATCATCCATCAGCACGCGGTGTGCAGGGCCCTCCAGATCTTCGAACTGGCCGCTGCGCAGCGCCCACCAGAACACGCCGCCGATCAGAAAAACCAGCAGCAGCGACAGGGGGATCAGCAGATAAAGGATATCCATGCGTTAACGGCCATTGCGCAACAGGCGCAGTGCATTCAGTACCACCGCCAATGATGATACCGACATTCCGACTGCTGCGGCGAGCGGCGTCACCAGGCCTGCCATGGCCAGTGGCAACGCGACGATGTTGTACAGCACCGCCCACCCCAGATTCTGACGGATGATGCGCAGCGCCCGCCGCGACGTATGCACTGCTTCGACCAGCGCGTCGAGGCGGCTGTGCAGCAGCACGATGTCCGCGCTCGTCTGCGCGAGCTCCGTGCCGCTGCCCAGCGCCACGGATACCTGCGCCTGCGCCAGCACCGGCGCATCATTGACGCCATCGCCAACCATCGCCACAACCGCGCCCTGCGCCTGCAGCTCACGCACGTAAGCGAGCTTGTCCGCGGGCGTCGCCCCGCCACGATACTCGCTGATGCCGAGTTCCAGTGCCGTGTGCGCGGCGCGTTGCGGCCGGTCGCCGGAAAGCAGGGCGGTTTTCGCCCCGCCGGCAGTGAGCGCCCGGACCATCGCCAGCGCGTCGTGGCGCACGATATCGTCGAGCATGAACAGCGCGAGCCATCCCTGCGAATCTCCCAGCGCCACCACGGTTACTGCAGCCGGCGCCAGCTGCAGTTCCCGCGGCAGTGTCTGGCCGTGCAATGCCGCAACAAATCCCGGTCTGCCGATGCGCAACTGACGCGCGCCGACCACTCCCTCGATGCCCTCGCCGGCGAACGCGCGCACATCGCTGGCCACCGGGTGCACCCCACTGGCCGCCAGCGTCAGTGCGCGTCCAACCGGATGTTCGGACCATGATTCGAGCGCCGCCGCATAGGCCAGGCACTGCGCGCGCGTATCACCGGAGAGCAGCGTCACGCCCGCCAGCGACATGCGTCCCGTAGTCAGCGTGCCGGTCTTGTCAAAGACGAAATGTGTCGCGCGCGCGAGGGTTTCCAGGGCGCTGCCGCGCGTGATCAGTACACCCGCGCGATACATCGCGCCGGTCGCGGCGGTCAACGCGGCAGGTGTTGCCAGTGACAATGCGCACGGGCAGGTCACCACCAGCATCGATACCACAACCCAAAGCGCCCGCGTCGGATCGATCTGCCACCAGACCGCAAATGCAGCGGTCGCCAGCAGCAGCAGCGCGGTAATGAACCACTGCGCGACGCGGTCAGCCGCCTGTGCGATGCGTGGTTTCTCCGATTGCGCCCGGTCCATCAGGCGCACGATGCCCGCGAGCACCGTGTCTTCGCCGACGCGCGTCACGCGCATCGTGACGACGCCGTCGGTGTTGATCGAGCCCCCGATGAGCGCATCTCCGGGCCGCTTGGTGACTGGCCGCGACTCGCCCGTCAACAATGCTTCGTCGGCCGCAGTGCAGCCCTCGGTGACAATGCCATCGGCCGGGATGGCGCTGCCGGGACGCACCCTGACAAGTTCGTCGGGTCGCAACGCCGCCACGGCAACGCGCTCGGTTGCACCGTCGCCACCCTCGCTCACCCGTTCAGCGTATGCCGGCACCATGCGCACCAGCTGCTCCTGCGTGCGCGCCGCCTTGGCGCGGGCTTCCATCTCGAGAAAGCGTGCGCCCAGCAGCAGAAAGACGAACATCGATACCGAATCAAAATACACCTGCCCCGATGCCGTCCATGTCGCCCCCAGACTCGCAGCAAACGCGATCACGATGCCCAGCGACACCGGCACGTCCATGCCCACTCGTCCGACGCGCAGTTCGCGCCAAGCCCCGGCATAAAACGGCAGAGCCGACCACAGCGCCACCGGCAAAGTCAGCACGAGGCTGGCAATGCGCATCAACTGCTCGATGTCGGGTGTCATCGCCCCTTCGGCCAGATACACCGGGATCGCATACATCATGACCTGCATCATGCCGAAGCCGGCGATGAACAGCCGCCACAGCAGAACACTGCGTTCACGGCGCAACCGCTCCTCGGCACGGCTGCTGTCGTAGGGACGCGCCTCATAACCGAGATCGGCCACGGCGCGCAGGATCGCGCTCAATGCCGTCCTCCCCTTGTCCCAGCGCACCCGGGCACGCCGTGTCGCGTAGTTCAACGATACGGCAGTCACACCGGCGAGACGGGCCAGACGCTGCTCGATCAGCCACACACAGGCGGCGCAGGTCACGCCGTCGATCAGCAGCGAGGCTTCCTTTTCATGATCCGACGCTGGCGCATCGCGTACAAATGCGCGCTGCACATCCGGCACGTCAAAAATATCCAGTTCCTGCGGCACGCCCCCGGCATTCCGGCCCGACGGCGCGGGCGCGGTACGACTGCGATAGTAAGCACCGAGTCCATTGTCGATGATAGTCTGGGCCACAGCCTGGCAACCTCTGCAGCAGGTATCCTGTTCGATGCCGTCCAGCGTGACCGGAAAAACCGCCGATTCGAGCGGCAGGCCGCAATGAAAGCACGCCCTGGCCGGGGCGTGACTGGCGACCGGCGTCACCGTCATTGTCGTTTCGGCCGCACTATCAGCCGGGATTTGCAACTGTACATTTATGGATAACCCTTCGGACCTGAGTCTGCCGATGCTAGTGGCCCCTGTCATGGCGTGAGTTGACACACATCAAATACCCTACACTCAGCGGGTTCCGTCCTCTTAGAATGACGGGCATGATTCCCTGGCTCGAAGGCGACGATGACTTTCCACCGCTGCACCTGGCGCTGACGGAGCCGAATGGCCTGCTCGCCGCCAGTACGGATCTGCCCGCAGAACGCCTGCTCGCCGCCTATCGTCGCGGCATATTTCCCTGGTACGGTCACGATCAGCCGGTCCTGTGGTGGAGTCCCGATCCGCGGATGGTACTTTTTCCCGCGGAGTTCCGCATGCCGCGCTCGCTGGCCAAGCGACTGCGCCGGCGTGACTACGAAGTCCGCATAGACACCGCGTTCGAGACAATCATGCGCGCATGCGCCGCACCACGCGGGACTGACTCCGGCACCTGGATCACCCCGGCCATGATCGCGGCCTACTGCGAACTGCACCGGCTGGGCCACGCGCATTCGGTGGAGACCTGGATGGGCGGCAAACTGGTTGGCGGGCTCTATGGCATTTCCCTGGGGCGCGTATTCTACGGCGAATCGATGTTTGCACATGCGCCCGATGCCTCGAAGATCGCGCTGGCCCATCTGGTGCGCCACCTTGAGCATTGTGGTTACGGCATCATCGACTGCCAGATGAACACCGCGCACCTCGCCCGCTTCGGCGCGCGGGAGATTCCGCGCAGCGAATTCTCGCAACGCCTCGAGGAATTGGTAAACTACCCTTCATCCGCCGATGTCTGGCATTTTGCAGGCGATGTCCTGTCCATGACCTGGTGACGTGAGCACATAACGGTGACTTACCTGACCGATTTTCCGCTCTCGGTACTGCAGTTCTACGCAACAGCGCCGTACCCCTGCAGCTACCTCCCCGAACGCATGGCGCGTTCGCGCGTCGCGACGCCCAGTCACCTGATTGACAGTCCGGTATACAGCGAACTGGTGCGGGCGGGATTCCGACGCAGCGGCGCCTTTACCTATCGACCGCACTGCGATCACTGCCGCGCCTGCGTGCCGGTGAGAGTGGTGGCAGACGACTTTCGTCCGAACCGGACACAGCGTCGCACGTGGAACCGTCACGCTGCACTCGAATCGAAAATGCTCGACCTCAAGTACAACCCCGAACACTATGCGCTGTACCTGCGCTATCAGGCGCAACGCCACGCCGGCGGCGGTATGGATCAGGACAGTCGCGAACAGTACCGCCACTTCCTGCTGCAGAGCAATGTGGACTCCTGCCTGGTGGAATTCCGCGAGAACGGCGCGCTGCGCATGGTCAGCATACTCGACCAGCTGCAGGACGGCGTTTCATCGGTGTACACCTTCTTCGATCCCGCGGTCGCAGGTGCCAGTTTCGGCACTTACAACGTACTGTGGCAGATCGAGTACTGCCGCCAGCTCGGTCTTCCATACCTGTATCTGGGCTACTGGATCGCCCAGAGCCGCAAGATGGCCTACAAGATCCATTTCCAGCCCATGGAAGGCCTGCGCGACGGTCACTGGCAGTTGCTCACGGCCTGATCTCCGCGTCACAGATCCGTGCGCATCCTGATCATCGAAGACGACGCGACCATCGCGGCGAATCTTTACGACTACCTGGAGGCGCGCGGCCACAGCATCGATGCCGCTGCCGACGGCGTGACCGGACTGCATCTGGCGATCACCCAGAGATTTGATGCCATCGTTCTCGATCTGGGCCTGCCCGGCATGGATGGCCTCACGCTGGCGCGAAAACTGCGCGAAGAGGCGCATATCGAGACGCCGGTCCTGATGCTCACCGCGCGCGACACGCTCGATGACAAGCTTGACGGATTCGCCCGCGGCGCTGACGACTATCTGGTGAAACCTTTTTCGCTGAAGGAAATCGAAGCGCGGCTGCTGGCCCTGCACAAGCGCAGCAGCGGCGCCGTCACCACACGCACGCTGGCAGCGGGGACGCTGACGCTGGATCCGAGAACGATGGCCGTACGCTTCTCAGGCAACGACGTGAAACTACCGCCCAAATGCCTGCGCATCCTCGAACTGCTGCTGCGTGACCCCGGCCGGGTGGTCAACCGCGACGAAATCGAACGCCTGGTGTGGGGTGAACC
Organism: Burkholderiales bacterium; assembly: GCA_041620115.1. Taxonomy (GTDB): domain Bacteria; phylum Pseudomonadota; class Gammaproteobacteria; order Burkholderiales; family SG8-41. The sequence goes on from JBFKCU010000004.1 coordinate 12,737, forward strand.
GCAGGAAACCAGCGATACGCTGCGCAGTCATCTGCACACGCTCCGCCGCGCGCTGACCGCAGCCGGCGGTTACGATCCCATCGAAACGCTGCACGGCATCGGCTATCGCATCCAGTCCGGAAACTGATGAAAACCCTGGATTTACGTATGCGCGTGGCCGCCGCGGTGGCGATCACCTGCATCGCAGTGGTCGCCGCGCTGGCCCTAACGCTTTATACGGCCTCGGAAGACCTGGAAGAGACTCTCGTCGACCAGATCGTCAAGGAGGAGATGGATTTTCTGGTCCGGCACCATGGTGAACATCCGGAAATCGCGCGCGAACCGGGTCCCAATCTGCAGTATTACGTGATCCGCACGCCCGAGGACATGCAGCGTGTACCGCCGGCTTTTCGCCACCTGGGCGTCGGCATGCACGAGGTCGGCCAGGGCATAAACGAACAACATGTCTCAATCCGGGATGCCGGCGGCACGCGTTTCATCGTCGCGTATGACGCAGGACCGCATGAAATGCGCGAGCAGCAATTCCGCCGCCTCGTGCTGTTCGCGCTGGTCACCGTCATGATCGTCGCCGCCGCGCTCGGTTACTGGATCGCCGGTCTGATCACCCGGCAGATTACCGATCTTGCAACCGGGGTCGCGATGCTCGATCCGGGTGCGCCGCGCGCACCCCTCATGCAAGCTGGACAGGACCCCGAGGTGGCCGCTCTCGCACGCGCGCTTGATAACTATCAGACCCGGATCCGCGAGTTGCTCGAACGCGAGCAGGAGTTCACCGGCAACGCCAGCCACGAATTGCGCACCCCCCTGACCGCGATCCGCACCAGTTGCGAACTGCTGGAGAACGAACCCGGACTGCCGGACAGGGCGCGGTCGCGCATTGCGGCAATCGCAGCCGCAGCCGCACGGATGACCGAACAGATCGAAGTGCTGCTGTTTCTCGCCCGCGCTGAAGCCATTGATGCGCAGCAGACCGTCGCACTCGCCGAATCGGTCGATGCGGCGATTGAACCCTGGCGCGCGGAACTTGCGCGCAAGGGCCTGTATTTCGAAAACAATGTGGCTCCTGACGCAAAGCTGACCCTCAACCGCCAGGCACTCCATCTGGTGCTCGGCAACCTGCTGCGCAATGCGGTACGTTACACCGGGCAGGGCGGCATACGGATCCATTGGCAGGCGCCGACGCTGACGATCGCCGACACCGGACCCGGCGTGCCGCCGGAACAGCGCGCACTGCTGTTCGACCGGCATTACCGCGGCACTGCAGACACCAACGGCTCCGGTCTCGGACTTGCGATCGTCAAACGCGCCTGCGATCAATGTCATTGGCACATTGAAGTCACTGCGCCCGCCGGCGGCGGCACGGCATTTCTGCTGACGTTCGCCTGAACCGGGCATCACCGCTTCACAGCGGCTTCACAGGGTCCTCACGCTGCGTTGACAGCGTGACCGCTACAGTCGCCCGGATGGAGCATGCTTCCCCTGCGCACCGGCGCGACACCCTGATCGCCGCCGATCATCCTCCCGGCACAAGCCAATCCGGCAACCGGTGCCTGCCGGACCGGGCCATCGCCTCACCGCGGCAGCCCGGCGTCAGCGCGTGCACGGAACCGGCGATTCCGCGCAGCTGGCTGCGGACACCACTGCTGCTGATCATCGCGCTGCTGATGATGGAATCCACCGGCGTTGACCGCGCGGTCAGTCAATGGTTTTTCGATGCCGACGCCCGGGTATTTCCGTGGCGTCACACTTTTCTGCTGGAAACCGTGCTGCATCACTGGACCAAATACGCGGTGGTGCTGACGACCGCGATCACCGGTGCAATACTGGCGTTTACTTTCGTCGTTCCGGCACTGCATCAGCAACGCCGGCAGTTGCTGTTCCTGGTGCTGGCCATGACTATGGCACCACTCACTGTCACGGCAATGAAGCAGCTTACCGACAGGCCCTGTCCGTGGGACATGATCGAGTTCGGCGGCAGCGAACCTTATACCCATTTGTTTGAAGCGCGTGAACCGCACCATGGACGGGGCCTGTGTTTCCCGGCAGGGCATGCCTCCACCGGTTTCGCGCTGCTCGCTTTCTTTTTTTCCGCTCATCGACTGCAGCGGCGCACGCCCGCCCGTGCCGCTTTGCTTGCAGGCATGCTGGCCGGAACAGCGCTCGGCATCGGCCGCATCGCGCAGGGCGCCCACTTCGTATCCCATGTGCTGTGGTCCGGTGTGGTCTGCTGGCTGGTCATGGTCGGTCTGTATGCGCTGCTGATGCAGCGCCGGCCGTCAGCACCAGCCTGCGCCGAGGAAGCTCAATAACATATTGATTTTATTGATTACTTATTCGACCCGCGGGAGTGTACTCGACGCCGGTACAATACAGGTATGTACACCCTGCTCCGCCCCCTGCTGTTCGCGCTGGACGCCGAGTCCGCGCACCATCTGACCCTGGAATCATTGCAACTCGCGGCGCGCAGTGGCGCAATCCGCGCCGTTGCGCCGCGTCCCGTCACGGCACCACGCAAGGTGATGGGCATCGATTTCGCCAATGCCGTCGGGCTTGCAGCGGGCCTCGACAAGAACGGCGATTACATCGACGCGCTGGCAGCCCTGGGATTCGGCTTCCTCGAAATCGGCACCGTCACACCGCGCCCGCAACCCGGCAACCCGCGCCCGCGGATGTTCCGCCTGCCCGCCGCGCGCGCCGTCATCAACCGCATGGGCTTCAACAACCAAGGCGTCGATGCGCTCATTGGCAATGTGCAGCGGGCACAGTACCGGGGTGTGCTCGGCATCAATATCGGCAAGAATTTTGACACGCCGATGGAAAAGGCCGCGGACGACTATCTGGACTGCCTCGGCAAGGTTTATCCGCACGCCAGCTACGTCACGGTGAATATTTCCTCCCCCAACACCAAGAACCTGCGCCAGCTCCAGCAATCCGACGAATTGGGCCTGCTGCTGGCGGCACTGACGGAAACGCGCCAGCGCCTCGCGGACCGGCACGGCCGGCGCGTGCCATTGGCTTTGAAAATCGCCCCCGATCTGGATCAGGGACAGGTCGGCGTCATCGCCGACCTGCTGGTGCAGCACGGCATCGATGCCGTCATCGCGACCAATACGACCACCGCGCGCGATGCCGTTGCATCGCTGCCCCACGGTGCAGAAGCAGGCGGCTTGAGCGGCGCGCCGCTGACCGCACAGGCGCAGACGGTGACCGCGCAGCTCGCCGCGGCTCTGGCCGGAGCCGTGCCGATCATCGGCGTCGGCGGCATCATGAACAGGAATGATGCCACTGCACGCATTGCCGCTGGTGCCAGCCTGGTGCAGCTCTACACCGGCCTGGTTTATGCCGGTCCGGCCTTGATCGGCGAATGCGCCCGCGCCATCACGGAGCACACAACATGCTGATCGGCATACCCAGGGAAATCAAGGATCACGAATATCGCGTGGGCGCCACACCCGACGGCGTGCAGGTTCTCGCCGCTGCGGGACACGAGGTCCTCGTCGAAACCGCCGCAGGCGCACGCATCGGTTTCAGTGACGAGGCTTACCGTGCCGCCGGCGCAACCATTGCCAAGTCCGCCGCGGAAGTCTATGCGGCAAAACTGATCATCAAGGTCAAGGAAATCCAGCGCAGCGAATTCAAGCTGATCCGGCCGGACCATGTTCTTTACGGTTATCACCATTTCGCGCCGGACCGCGAACTGCTGGACGCCATGCTGGCCGCCGGTGCAGCCTGCGTCGCCTACGAAACGATCACCAACAAGGCGGGCCATCTGCCACTGCTGACGCCGATGTCGCAGATCGCCGGTCGGCTGGCGCCACAGGTCGGTGCCTGGGCCCTGCAGATGGCCAATGGCGGCAGCGGCGTGCTGCTCGGGGGTGTGCCTGGCGTGCCGCCGGCAAAGGTGCTGATCATCGGCGGCGGCATGGTCGGCGAGAACGCGGCACGTATCGCCATCGGCATGGGTGCCGATGTCACGCTGCTCGACCGCAGCACCGAGCGGCTGCGGCAGCTCGAAACGGTTTTTGACGGCCGCCTCAAGAGCGCGATTTCAACGCCCAATACATTACGCGAACTGTTGCCGGCGCAGGACCTGGTGATCGGCGCGGTTCTGCTGCCGGGTGCACGCGCACCACACCTGATCACCCGCGCCGATCTGCGGGATATGCGCGCCGGATCGGTGATCGTGGATGTCGCCATTGACCAGGGCGGCATCTGCGAAACCTCCCGCCCCACGTCCCATACCGAACCGCTGTACGTGGAAGAAAACATCGTGCATTACTGCGTCACCAACATGCCGGCCGCGGTCGCGCGTACCGCCACACTGGCGCTGACACAGGCGACACTGCCCCACGCGCTGTGCATCGCCGCCGACGGACTGCGCAGCGCGATCATGAGCGATGACCACCTCGCTGCGGGATTGCAGACCTGTGCCGGCAAGGTCACTCACGCCGGGCTTGCGCGCGATGTCGGCCTGCCGTATGTCGAGCCGGAGCAGGCGCTGTCGTGAATCCGGCACCTGCACTGGTCGATGCCATCGACGGACTGCTGCCGCAAACCCAGTGCCGCCAGTGCAGTTACGCCGGCTGCCGACCCTATGCCGAAGCGATCGCAGCCGGCATTGCACCCGTCAACCAATGTCCGCCGGGCGGCACTGAACTGGTCGCCGAACTGGCGACTCTGCTGGGAATCGATGCCATGCCGCTGAACGCCGCCCACGGCGCTACCGCAGCACCCGCAGCCGCGGTCATTGATGAGGCTGCCTGCATCGGCTGCGCGCTCTGCCTCGACGCCTGTCCGGTGGACGCCATCGTCGGCGCACGGAAATTGATGCATACCGTGATCACCGCGGAATGCACCGGATGCGGCTTGTGCCTGCCGCCCTGTCCGGTCGACTGCATTGAGCTCACGCCCACGGGCGCCCCGCGCGACCGCGCGGCACAGCGGTCTGCCGCGGGACGGCTGAAAGCACGGTATCAGGCACATGAGTTGCGCATGACCGCGCGCCGCGGGAAAAGGCAGGACAGGAAAACCGCAACGACGCCTGACGCCGCGGCGCGCAAACGCGCGACCATCGACCGGGCCATGGCACGGGCACGGGCACGCCTGACGGGAAACAACGGCTGATCCGGCGAAGCCGGAAACGATGCTGCAGTTGCTTCGCTGCGGCGCTATCACCGGGGCAGCCCGGCGTCGCCGTTCAGCGTCCGAACAGGCCGCGCAGCAATTGCGACGGATCGATGCCGCTACCGCCTTTGGGCTGCTGTTGCGGCTGCGGCTGTTGCGGTTGTGCCGCAAGGCCGCGTGCACCTTCAGCCGGCAGCGGCTGGGCCGCACGCATGGGCCCTGCACCGGCGGCAACGCGGCGGATTTCAAGGTTCCTGCCTGCAGGCAGTCGCGCCAGGTGCGGCGTCAGCGCCTCGCCCAGCTGCTCCAGCCGCTCCCCGGGCAACGGATGCGTCTTGAACAACAAGGCCAGCGATCCGTCAGCCGCGCCGCGTGCGGCCAGCTTGTGCAGCACATCGATCAGCGCGAACGGGTTGTAGCCGGCACGCGCCGTCAGCACCACACCGATGGCATCCGCCTCGTATTCCGCGGTCTTGTCGAGGCCTCGCGCGAACACCTCCGCGCCGGTACCGATCATGTTGTTGACCAGCGCCGAGCGATTGTCGCGCTGCGCCAGCTGTGCGCCCGCCGAAAGCGCCGCGCTTTTCTGCATCACCGTGACATGATGCCGGCGCACGATATGGCCGATTTCATGCGCCAGCACGCCGGCGAGCTGGGCTTCGTTGTCAAGGATGTCATACAGACCGCGGGTCACCAGCACATATCCGCCCGGGGCGGCGAACGCATTGATGGATGCGGTATCGATCACAGCGAACCGCCACGGCAGACCGGGACGCTCACTTTGCATCGCCACCCAGCGACCGACACGATTGACATAACTCTGCAGTGCCGCGTCGTTGACCAGCGGCGCGGCACCGAGCATGCGCCCGGCAATCTCGCGGCCCATGGCCAGTTCTTCCTCGTCACTGACGCCGGCCACCGCCGTGACCGCATCACGGCCGATGCTGAATATCCGGTTGAGATCGATCGTCTGGGCAAACGCAGCCGCGGACGCGCTCAGCCCCAGCGCAAAAAAAAGCGCGGGCAAACACCATTTTCGCGCCAGCGTCATTGGCTGCTCCCGGGCACCGGCTCACTGCTGCCCGCAGCGGCAGGCTGACCCAGATAGTCGACCTGCACGGCCGCGAGGCCTGCGGTGGCAGCGCGCGCTTCCGCCTGTTCCCGCGTCGCTGCAAAGCCGTCAAGCTGCTGCATCTGCCCCGCGTCGAACCGGGCCTGTTTCAGGTCCTCTTCCTCGAGGCCCCGGATGCCGATGGTGGCGGTGACGTTCACCCGTTGCCGCGGCGCGAACACGCGACCCAGCACCGACCCGGCACCCGAGCCCTCACCGGCACCGGGACTGACGGCGCCGAAGCGCACGTTGAACGAATAGAGCCAGCCCGTGATTGCGCCGGCCTTGACCTGCACCCAGGCGCCCTGGCGCGCAACAGCATCACCCGTTGCCCCCTTGCTCAGGTTGCCGATGACGCCGGCACCGGCACGGGGCTCGGCAAGTACGGCGCTGTCGCGCTCTAGGGTCACCGGTTCCGCAAAAGCACCACCCGCGAATGCGGACAACAGGGCTATTGCAGCCAGCCAGCCAGATGATTTCCGCACCAGGAAAGGCATTGCCGACTCCGTATCAAGTCTGCCCATTATAATCACGCAACGCCGATTCGACCACGAACTCCGGGATTGCATTGAATCCAGTCAAGCGACACGCCATTTTTGAACGTTTCCAGGCGGCCAATCCCGAGCCGCGCGGCGAGCTGGAATTTTCAACGCCCTTTGAGTTGCTGGTGGCCGTGATCCTGTCGGCGCAGGCGACCGACAAGAGCGTCAATCTCGCCACCCGTGAACTGTATAAACACGCGAACACGCCCCGGGCGCTGCGCAAGCTCGGCGTGGCCGGGCTCGAAACCTACATCAAACGCATCGGACTCTACCGCACCAAGGCGAAAAACATCATCGCGACCTGCGGAATCCTGATCGACAAACATCACGGATCGGTGCCGCGGGAACGCGCGGCCCTCGAAGCGCTTCCCGGCGTCGGCCGCAAAACCGCCAACGTCGTACTCAATATCGCATTTGGCGAACCGACGATTGCGGTCGACACCCACATATTCCGCATTGCCAACCGCACCGGACTGGCAACGGGAAAAACACCGCTGGCAGTGGAAGAGAAACTATTGAAAACCACGCCGCCGGAATTCAGGCTGCACGCCCATCACTGGCTGATTCTGCACGGACGCTACGTCTGCGTGGCACGCAAGCCGCGTTGCAGCACCTGCCTGATCCGGGACTTGTGCGAATTCCGCGGCAAGACCCCATAAAAAAACGCGCCGGGAGCCGGCGCGTTTCTGGTGCACTGCGCGATCAATCGCGGTCAGATCAGTATTTGACTACCAGTCCGGTTTGCCGCGCGTAGAACGCAGCCAGATCTTCCATGTCCCGCACCGACAGATTCGCAGCCTGCGGCGCCATGATCGCATTCTTGCGCTCTCCGGCCTTGTATTCGACCAATGCCCTGAGCAGATAATCATAGTTCTGACCGGCGAGGCGCGGAAAATCCGGTGCCGCACTGTTGCCGTCGGGCCCATGACAGGCGGCGCAGGTCTTGGATTTTTCCTTGCCCGCCGCCGGATTCGCAGCCAGTGCGGTCGCGCTCGAAAACAGCGCCGCGCTCGCAGCAATCCACAGAATTTTCTTCATCAGCATTCCCTGGCTCCTGTTATTTCGACGCCGACTGGATCGAGGCGGCCGCGTAGTACGCGGCAATATCCGCCATATCCTGGTCGCTCAGTCCGGCTGCGATCGCGCGCATGGACGGGTGAGAGCGGTCGCCGCTCTTGTACGCCTGCAGTGCCTTGACCAGATAGGCTGCGTGTTGCCCGCCCAGCTTGGGCACGCTGTAGGTCACGGGAAATGCAGTCTTGTAACCGGGAATGCCATGACATCCGGCACACATCGCCGTCTTGCCCTTGCCTGCGACCGGATCAGCATCAGCCGCATGGACGACTACGGGCGCCAGCGCGGCCATGCCGAGACTCAGGCCAATTGCAAATATACGTTTCATGAGGGTGCTCTTCCTCTTTTCAGAACAGTGCAGGACGCGGATTATAGCCCAAAAATTTCGCTGATTGCCTATCAAATTCATGTGATTTCCCTTGAATCTGTCTATGATCGATAATAAAAACGGTCGTATCAGGAAAAAAATGAAGTTTCCCTTACAAATCCCGACTGAGTTCGCCTTTTACGCCAGCCGGATTTTTCCGTTCCTTCAGTGGTGGCCGATGCTCAACCGCCGCACGTTGCGCGCGGATGCACTGGCAGGACTCACCGGCGCGGTCGTTGTGCTGCCGCAAGGCGTCGCATTCGCCACCATCGCGGGTCTGCCCCCGGAATACGGCCTGTATGCCGCCATGGTCCCGGCGGTCGTGGCGGCGCTGTTCGGATCGAGCTGGCATCTGGTATCAGGGCCGACGACCGCACTGTCCATCGTGATCTACTCCACGATGAGCGGCTTGGCAGAGCCGGGTACCGACGAATACATACGCCTCGTGCTGATGATGACCTTTCTCACCGGCCTGTTCCAGCTGGCGATGGGCCTGGCCCGCATGGGCGCGCTGGTGAATTTCATCTCGCACACCGTGGTGCTGGGGTTCACGGCCGGCGCCGGGCTGCTGATCATGAGTACGCAGATATCAAATTTTTTCGGAATCCCGATGCCGCGCGGGATTTCATTTGCCGAAACGCTGCGGCAAACCGTATTCGGCATCGACGACATCAACTGGATAGTGACCTCGATCGGCCTGGTAACGCTGCTGACCGGCATTGTCGTAAAACGGAAAAACCCGCGGCTGCCCTACATGATCATCGCGATGCTCGTGGGCAGCCTTTATTCGATCGCGCTGGGCTTCATCCCCTACCTCGACGCCCGCCAGCAGATCACGACCGTGAAGGCGCTATCCGGGATATTCCCGCATTTTTCCGTGCCCGATTTCTCGCTGGAAGCGCTGCGCAAGACCGCTTCCATCGCGGTGGCGGTGACCATGCTCGGCCTGACGGAGGCGGTATCGATCGCACGCGCCATCGCCGTGCGCTCGGAACAACGCATTGATGGTAACCAGGAGTTCATCGGCCAGGGGCTGTCGAACATCGCCGGCAGCTTTTTCTCGGCCTATGCGTCCAGCGGCTCATTCAACCGCAGCGGAGTGAATTACGAATCCGGCGCCAACACGCCCATGGCCGCCATCCTCTCCGCAGCGTTCCTGCTCCTGATCGTGCTCCTCGTGGCCCCGCTGGTGCAGTTTCTGCCGGTGCCGACCATGGCGGGCGTGCTGTTTCTGGTCGCCCGCGGCCTGATTGACGTGCCCCAGATCCGCAACATCGTCCGCACCAGCTGGCCCGAAACCGTGGTGCTCGGCATCACGCTGCTTGCCACGCTGTTCGTCGAACTGGAATTCGCCATTTATGCCGGCGTGCTGCTCTCGCTAATGCTGTACCTCAAGCGCACCTCGCATCCGCTGATGCTCGATGTCAAGCCGGATCCCAGCGAAGGCAGCTACCACTATGCGGTTGATACCGGCCTGCCGGACTGCCCCCAGTTGAAATGCCTGCGCATTAACGGATCTATTTTCTTCGGCGCCGTGGATCACGCGCAGCAGGTGCTGCACGAAATCGGCGAGACCATGCCGCAGAAACATGTGCTCATCGTCGCCAGCGGCATCAACTTCATTGACGTCGCCGGTGCGGAATTCCTCGCGCATGAAGCCAAGCGCCGGCGGCGCATGGGCGGGGGATTGTATTTTTACCGGCTGAAGAACGAGGTCATCCACCTGCTGGAACGCGGCCGTTACATGCAGGATATCGGCCAAAAGAACCTGTTCCCGGTCAAGCAGAATGCAATCGCCGCGATCTATCCCAAACTGGATTCTGCGATCTGCCGTGACTGCAAATTGCAGATTTTCCGCGAATGCCGCGTTGCCCTGCCCAATGGAGACGTCCGCCCCGCGCCGGTCGTCAAACCGGCCACAGACGATACGTCACCGCCAGCAATGCCGTCAGTCCTCCCCACATCACCAGCGTGAGCGGAATTCCGACGCGCACAAAGTCGGAAAAGCGGTATCCCCCGGCGCTCATGATCAGCAGGTTGGTCTGATAGCCCATCGGCGTCGAGTAGCTCATGTTGGCGCCGAACAGCACCGCCAGGACAAAGGGTTCCGGCGGCACACCCAGTTGCGTGGCCACATTCACCGCGATCGGAGTGCCGATCACCGCCGCCGCGTTGTTGGACACGATATTGGTCATCACCGCCATCACCAGCATCAGCCCGCTGAGTATCGCCAGCGGCGGAAAACCGGATGCCAGCGCGACATAAAGCTGGGCCAGGTACTGCGCGCCGCCGGTGCGTTCCAGCGCCAGCCCCAACGCCAGACTGGCCGCCACCACCATGATCACCTGAGTGCTCAGCGCCCCCGCCGCTTCCTCCCAGGTCAGGCATTTAAACGCCAGCATGGCCAGCATGCCGGCCAGCGCCGCGAATGCGATGGGCAACACGCCTGTCGATGCAAACGCGACCACCAGGCCCATGATCGCCAGTGCCACGCCCGCGCGGTGCGTTTTCGGCAGGTCCATGGACGCATCCAGCACCAGCAGCCGCGCCTCGCCCTTGAGTTCGGCGATCCGGTCTGCGGCGCCCTGCACCAGCAGCACATCACCGCTGCGGAGGATCTCGTCACCGATGGTCGATCCTGTCGAGCGCCCCGGCGGGCGCTGCATGCCCAGCATCACCACGTTGTAACGCTCGGCAAACCGCACCTGGCTCAGCGTGCGCTGGTTGAGCGATGATTCCTCGGTCACCACCACTTCCGCGATTTGCTGGTCTTCGGCCTCCAGCGGATGGTCTTCGTCGATGCGATGTTCAAGATCCCCAATGTTGTGCAGCGTCGCGCCCAGCTGTTTTTCGTATTCCTTGAGTTCCTCCGCGGTGCCGCTGACCCGCATCCGGTCGCCGGCCCGGAGCACTGCCGACGGCAGCCGGGACACCTGCATGCCCTCGCCGCGCTCCAGCGCCTGCAGCCGCAGCTTGCCGCCGCTCAGCTTGCGCACTTCCGCCACTGTCTTGCCGTTGGCAGCGCTGTCTTCACTGATATGCAGCCAGGCATCAAAAACCCGCGGCGCGGTATCCTCCAGCGGCGGCTTGCGCTCGGGCAGCAGCCGCGGCGCGATCAGCCATAGGTAAATGATGCCGGGAACACTGGCCACGGCCACCATCCACGTAAACGAGAACAATCCAAAGGGTTTCAGCCCCAGATCGCTGGCAACCGATACCACCAGCAGGTTCGTCGACGTGCCGATCGTCGTCGCCATGCCGCCGAGCAGGGTCGCCAGACCCATCGGCAGCAGCACGCCCGACGGTGACACGCCGGTGCGCAAGGCCGTGCCGACCAGGATCGGCAGCAGCATGACAACGATCGGCGTGTTGTTGAGGAACGCGGAGAGCACGGCCGCGACAACCAGAGTCAGCAACAGCGACAGTACCGGACTGGACTGCCAAAGCCGCGCGAGCACGGCCGCAACCGGACGCAGCGCGCCTGTGGTCTCCAGCCCCGCACCCAGCACCATCAGTGCACAGATCGCGACCAGCGCCTCGTGGCCGAAGCCGCTGAAAAACTGCACGGACCGCAGCCGCTCACCCCCCGACTCGTAGGGAAATACCTGGAAACCGACAACCAGGATCACCATGACCGCGAGACAGGAGGTTTCCAGCGGAAGGCGCTCGCGCGTAAACAATATCAGCGCGAGGACAACCAGCGCCATGACGGCCAGCGCGTGGGGATCAGGGAGAGCGGGCATTGGAATTCCGTGCAGGCAATGTATTACCTGCTAAAAGTATAACCTGTTATTTTTTATTGATTTTTATCGGACAACAATGACCGGACGGGTACACCGCGTCAAGACTTCCATGGTTTCACTGCCGAGCAGCACCGCCGTCAATCCCTTGCGGCCGCGCGACGGCATCACGATGGCATCGCATTTGCGCGCCCGTGCGGTGGAAATGATTTCCTTGTACGGCCGGTCGGCAGTGGCCATGCGGGTGGCGCAGGCCACACCCGACTTGCCCGCCAGCACTTCCGCGCGCGCGAGGTATGCCTTGGCGTTCTCCCGCGACGTGCTTTCATAATTGTCCATCCAGTCGGGCTCCGGCACATAACCTTCGGCAAATATCATCGGGTCCAGCCGCGGCAACACATAGAGCAGGGTCACCTTACCCGAGGACATTTTCGCCAGCTTGATTCCTGTCACCAGTGCCTTGCGCGACAATTTCGAACCGTCGGTATAAATCAAGACATGCTTGAACATGCATTTCTCCTGTACGCGGCCTCTTGAATGGTGCCTCTTGAACAGTATCCGCCAGCGGAATCCAGATTAACACGGCCCGCGGCGTCATGCACGGTCGCGCTTATAATGAAAACCTCTACGAACCTGCGCCATGGCCAACCGACTTTCAAAAATTGTTACCCGCACCGGTGATGACGGCACCACCGGGCTGTCGTCGGGCGAGCGCATCGCCAAGGATCACCGGCGCGTCGCCGCACTCGGCGACGTTGATGAACTCAACAGCGTCATCGGCCTCCTGCTGACGGAACCGCTGCCGGCAAAAGCACAGGACGCGCTGCTCGGCGTGCAGCACGACCTGTTCGATCTGGGCGGAGAGCTGAGTCTCCCGGGGCACGCATTGATCAGTGCAGCGCATCTGGATCGCGTCGACGGGTTGATTGCGGCATTTAATGCCGGGCTGCCGCCACTGAAGGATTTCGTGCTGCCCGGCGGCACGCGTGCCGCCGCGCTTGCGCATGTGGCGCGCACGGTCTGCCGGCGCGCAGAGCGTACCTTGGTCGCCCTGGCGCATGACGAGGCGCTGCCGCCGCTGCCGGTGCAATACCTGAACAGGCTGTCCGATTTCCTGTTCGTCCTCGCCCGCTCTCTCAATCATTCCAGCGGCAACAACGACGTGCTCTGGCAGCAGGGCCGCAACCGCGGCTGACGGTCGCACTGGCCCCGGCCGTTTCAGCGGCGCATGGCGCGCACGGCACTCAAATGCGCACAGA
>JBFKCU010000005.1:0-24072 GCA_041620115.1 Burkholderiales bacterium
CTCCCATACCGCCGTCTCCGCGCTTGATCTGGACGTGCGGCGCGGCGAAGTGGTCGGTCTGCTCGGCCCCAACGGCGCCGGCAAGACCACGACGATGCAGATGCTCACCGGCAACCTCGCCCCCAGCGCCGGACAGATCAGTATCTGTGACATCGACCTGCTCGAAAAACCGGAGAAAGCCAAGGCACGCATCGGCTATCTTCCGGAGACGCCACCACTGTACCGGGAGTTCAATGTCAGCGAGTTTCTGCACTTCGTCGCGCGATTGCATCGCGTCGCCCGGGACGATCGTGCCGCAGCCGTCAATAAGGCCCTGCAACGCTGCGGCCTCGCTCAGGTCAGCAGGAAGCTGATCGGTACGCTGTCCAAAGGTTACCAGCAGCGCGTCGGCATTGCGCAGGCCATCGTACACGAGCCGGACGTCATCATCCTTGACGAACCGACGGTAGGACTAGACCCCAATCAGATACTCGACATCCGCGCACTGATCCGGGAACTGGGCGACCGCCACAGCGTCATCCTGTCGACGCATATCCTGCCCGAGGTCGAGGCGATATGCGACCGTGTGCAGATCATGCATCATGGTGAAGTGGTGTTCAGCAACACCATCGCCGGATTACGCGATTTTCAGACGGGCCGCACCATCGTTGTCAGCCTCCACCGTCCGCCCGCGATCGAGAAACTGCGCGAGATTCCCGATATCGCCACTGTCGAAGCGGCCGGCGAAAACCGCTTCCGCATCCGGTTCGCGCCGGACGCTGACCCCACCGCCACGCTGGTGAGCCGGGCAAATGCGGAAAACTGGGGACTGTATCAACTGAATCCGGCCCAAACCAGCCTTGAGGATGTGTTCGTGCATTTGACCAAAAACGAGGCGGCGCCATGATCTTCACCATCGCCGGCAAGGAACTGCGTTCACTTTTTGCATCACCCCTGGCCTGGCTGGTGCTGACCGTGGTGCAGGTCATTCTTGGTTACGGTTTTCTCAAGCGGCTGGACGATTTCCTGCAGATACAGTCACAACTGGTGCAGCTCGCCAGCCCACCGGGCGTCACTGAACTGGTCGCCGCGCCGACTTATGCCACGGCCGCGGCGGTCCTGCTGTTCGCCGTGCCGCTGCTGGCGATGCGCATGATCGCCGAGGAACGGCGCAACCAGACGCTGACTCTGCTGCTCTCGGCGCCGGTATCGGTGACCGAAATTGTCATCGGCAAATTCGTCGGGCTGTTTGCGTTTCTGCTGATCATCATTCTGCTGGTGCTGGCGATGCCGCTGACGCTGGCGGGCAGTACGCGCCTCGATTTCGGCCTGCTCGGCGCACTGACGCTGGCATTGCTGCTGCTCGCTTCCGGCTTCGCCGCGGTTAGTCTGTTCGCATCGAGCATGACCGCACAGCCGATCGCGGCCGCGTTGCTCGCATTCGGCCTGTTGCTGGCAATGCTGTTCATGGGCGAGACCGCGGGCGACAGCCTGCGGGCGCGCGGCTGGCACGTGCCCGCCGCATTCGCCCAGATATTTTCGCCGTTGCGGAATTTCGAACCGCTGGGCAAGGGCGTCATCGATACGTACGCGATCGCCTGCTCGCTGCTGCTGGCCGCAGGCTTCCTGATACTCGCGATCCGCCGTCTCGACGGCCAGCGGTTGCGGGGCTGATCATGCAGATCACGCGCCGTTTGCGCTGGCAGCTCGCCGTCCAAAGCTGGGTATTCATGGTCCTGCTGGCGGTGCTCGCCGCTTTGCTGGCCAATGTCGCCCGCGAATACCGCGCGGAACACGACATCACCCGCAGCGCGCGCAATACCCTTTCAGCTGCCACGCTGGGCGCGCTGAAACAGATGCAGGGACCCGTTGCCGTCACCGCGTTTGCCGTGCGCCAGGATACGAGCGGCGCCGATGTGCACAAAATGATCGAGGAGCGGCTGCGCCCCTACCAGCGCGCCAAACGCGACCTGCAACTGAAGCTGATTGATCCGCGCGAACAGCCGAAAGTCGCCGCCGAGGCCGAACTGCGCACGCCGAATGCGCTGGTCATCGAGTACCGCAAGCGCTCCGAGCAGATCGCGCTCAACGACTTCAGCGAGCAGACCTTCGCCAACGCGCTGGTACGCCTGATGCGTGGCGCCAACAATCTGGTGTTGTGGCTGGATGGCCACGGACAGCGCAAGCTTGACGGACTCGCCAATCATGATCTGGGCGCCTTTGGCCAGAAGCTGCGGGAAAAGGGGTTCAATCTCAGCAGCATCAATCTCAGTCTGGCGCAGGAGGTCCCCGCCAACGCCGCGTTGCTGGTCATCACCCACCCGCAGGTCGATCTGCAACCGGCGGAACTGGACAAACTGCTGCAGTACATCGATCGCGGCGGTAACCTGCTGTGGCTGATCGATACCGAGTCACTGCACGGTTTGCAGCCGCTGGCGGAGAAGCTCAGTCTGGTACTGACGCCGGGCACCGTGATCGACCCTTCCCTCCCGCCGCGCAGCGGGCCCCCGGTTTTTGCCGTCGCTGCGAACTATGCGCGACATCCCGTGGTCGGAACATTGCAGTACAACACCATGTTTCCGCATGCACGCCAGATCGGCGCCGATGACAATGCCGGCTGGCGTGTCACGCCGCTGATTGATGTGGCACCGCGGGGCTGGGTGGAAACCGGCAGACTCGACGCCAAACCGACCTTCGACAAGTCCCGCGACTTCCCCGGCCCGGTCAACATTGCCAGCGCTTTCGAGCGTGCAGTCGGCGACCGCGAACAGCGTGCGGTTGTGATCGGCTCCGGACATTTTCTGTCGAACAGTTACCTTGGCAACGCCGGCAATCTGGCACTGGGCGTGAGCATTTTCAACTGGCTGTCGGGCAACGACGCGCTGGTGGCCATTGATCCGCGACCCGCCGCCGACACGCAGCTTGATATCGACAGCATGCAGCTGTACCTGATTGCCTTTGTCATGCTGTTATTGCTGCCTCTCGTCTTCGCCGGCACGGGTGCGGCGGTGTGGTGGCGCCGCCGCAGGTCCGCCTGACACCATCACATGAAGCGGGGCTGGCTGCTGAACCTGGTGCTGCTGGCCGCAATTGCGGCGCTGGGCTGGCTCGCCTGGTACATGCCGTCGCGCAACGACACTGTCGATCAGCCGCTGAGCACGGCGAAGCCATCGGCAATCCGGCAGGTTACGCTGCAACGCGCGGGACGCCCGGCGCTGCAGCTGCAGCGTAGCGGGGAGCATTGGATGCTCACGGCGCCGGTGCGCGCGCGCGCCGATGAATTTCAGGTGCTGCGCATGCTGACGATTCTTGGGGCGCGGCCGACCGCACGGCTGCCGGCAGTCGACCTGGCAAGGTTCGATTTGCTGTCACCTGCGGCAATTCTGACCGTCGACAGCAATACCTATGCTTTCGGCGGCATCAACGCCGTCACACGGGAACAGTACGTGATGCACGACGGCGCCGTGTACGCAGTCGAACTGCGGCACGGTGCGGGTTTGCCGGCGGATGCCGGTGCGCTGATCCGGCGCGTGCTGCTCGCCGAAAACGAACAGCCGGTCGCAATCACGCTGCCGGAATTCAGCGTCCGGCAGGCCGGTGGCAGATGGGTGGTCACGCCAGCGGGCGCCGACCTGGGGCAGGATGAATTACAGCGTTATGTCGACCGCTGGCGCCACGCCTCGGCGGCAACCGCTGAGGCCTACGACGGGCGCAAGCCGCTGGACGAGATCGGCATCACCCTGAGCGATGGCACCACGCTGGCACTGGGAATCCTGCAACGCGAACCGCAACTGATACTGTGGCGGCGCGACGTCGGCCTACAGTATCTGTTCCTCGCGGCTGCGGGTCGCGTGCTGCTGCAGCATCCGGCGACACCAGACACAAAAAAACAACAATAAAAGCAACAACTTAATAACGATGCCTGAACTCCCTGAAGTCGAAACCACCCGGCGCGGCCTGGCCTCCGCCGTGGAGCACCGGGTGATCCGGCGCGCCGTGGTCCGACATCGCGGCCTGCGGGTGCCGGTGCCGCGCGGCCTCGAACGCCGGCTTGCCGGCACGCGCGTCACCGCGCTGTCGCGTCGCGGCAAATATCTGTTGTTTGAATGCGAAGGCGGATCGCTGATCGTGCATCTGGGCATGTCCGGTCGATTGTGGCTGGTCGATGCCGCCATACCACCCGAAAAACACGACCATTTCGACCTCGAGTTTGACAACGATCGCGTGATACGACTGCGCGATCCGCGCCGATTCGGACTGGTGCTGTGGCAGAGCGGTGATCCGCTGCAGCATCCGCTGCTCGCGGCGATCGGCCCGGAACCGCTGACGCCGGCTTTCGACGGCGCTGTGCTGTACCGTGAGACGCGCAGCCGCAGCACGGCAATCAAACTGGTTCTGATGAACAGCCAGGTAGTCGCCGGAGTCGGCAATATCTACGCCAATGAAGCGCTGTTCCAGGCTGGCATAGACCCGCGCCTGGCGTCGCGGCGCCTCAGCCGGCCGCGCTGCGACGCGCTTGCGGCAGCGATCAAGACCACGCTGACTCTCGCGATCAACGCCGGTGGCAGCACGCTGCGTGATTATGTCGGAGGTGATGGTCGCGCCGGCTATTTTCAAAACCAGTTTCTGGTCTACGGGCGCGCCGGAGAACCGTGCACACGTTGCGGCACCACGATCCGGGAGCTGCGTCAGGCGCAGCGCGCCACCTGTTATTGCCCGCAGTGCCAGCGCCGGTGAGGACCGGCAGCTAGAGCGTTCCGCCGCTGCCCGCCCAGTCTCCGGGCTCGGCCGGCTGTGCACTCCAGACTTCGTCGAACGTCAGGCTTTGCTCCGCGGCCATCCAGCTGCCCGATGCGGCATCGAAAGTTTCGATGCATCCGGAGCCGTCTTTGCACGAAACGATACGCGCATATCCGCCGCGCACCTTCTTCGGCCCGACGAGGACGCGCCCGTCGGTTTTCGCAATGTTGGTCGCGCTGATTTTCAAAAGTGACACCTCCTCTCCCAGTATAGGCGCACCGCCGGCATCGTGCTTGCTTATCGCGGCGCGCACCGCAACGGAAGATCGGAAGCGATGTGCTTGTTGCGCGAAGAGAACGTTTGCCCGGAGCGAAACGACCGCGGGCCGGAACAACGCTCTGACGCCTCAGACGGGCGTCTTATGTGCAGTAAGCCGCAGAAATTTCTGCTGCAGCGCCTCGGTCGTCTCGCGATGATCCGGATCTAGCGGGATGCAGTCCACCGGACAGACCTTCTGGCATTGCGGTTCATCAAAGTGACCCACGCATTCGGTACATTTGTCCGGGTCGATGACGTAGATCTCCTCACCGGCGGAAATGGCCTCATTCGGACATTCCGGCTCGCAGACATCGCAGTTGATGCATTCATCAGTAATCATCAACGCCATGATCAGCCGCCGAGATCCTTGATTTTCACCTGCAGCCGCTTGGCCACACCAGGCGAC
Organism: Burkholderiales bacterium; assembly: GCA_041620115.1. GTDB lineage: Bacteria > Pseudomonadota > Gammaproteobacteria > Burkholderiales > SG8-41. Next base: position 5,444 of record JBFKCU010000005.1, read on the forward strand.
ACGAACTTGGACACATCGCCCCCCAGGATCGAAATCTCGCGCACCAGGGTAGCCGACAGGAACATGTACTCCTCGCCCGGCGTCATGAAAACCGTCTCGACATCGGGATACATCTTCCGGTTCATTCCGGCGAGCTGGAATTCGTAATCGAAATCGGAGACCGCACGCACGCCGCGCACGACCACCCTTGCGTTGTGCTCGCGTACAAACTGCATCAGCAGTCCCGAAAAACCCGCGACGGTCACGTTTTTGACGTCATGGAGCGCGGTTTTCGCCATGTCGATGCGTTCCGCCAGCGTGAACAAAGGCCGTTTGGTTCGGCTGTCGGCGACCGCAAGCACGACATGATCGAAAAGACCTGCTGCGCGACGGACCAGATCTTCATGCCCGAGCGTCATCGGATCAAATGTGCCGGGGTATACCGCTTTGTTATTCATGAAATTTTTCTCAACAATTGATGGCTGACCTGTCCGGCACGACCGCTCTTGACGACTTCCCAGCCCTGCGCCGCAGGCAGTGCCTGTCCCCGCTCGCAGTAGACCAGACCATCCGCGGTCAGGCAACTCGGCAGCAGCTCCAGCAACTGCGACCACTGATCGTCCGCAAACGGCGGATCGGCAAACACCACATGATAACGATTGCGATGATGCCTGAGGAATTCTAGCGCATCGGCGCGAACCACTTCCACCACATCGCCGGTGTCCAGTCTCTCGCGGTTCGCCTGCAGGGCGCGCAGCGCCTCCGCGTCCTTTTCGACCATGAGCACGTGCCGCGCACCACGGGATGCCGCCTCGAAACCCAGCGCACCGCTGCCCGCATACAAGTCCAGGCAATTCCTGCCGGTGAGGTCCTGTCCAAGCCAGTTGAACAGGGTTTCGCGTACCCGGTCCGGCGTCGGTCGCAACCCGGGACGAAGCGGAAAACGCAGCCGGCGGCTGCGCCAGGCACCGCCGATAATGCGCACCTCGCCCGCCTTCATGCTGGTTCGCGCCAACTAGCGCGCTGGGATTGCGGACAGGGTTTGGTCCCGGTCGGCGCCAACCACCACCGTCACCAGCCTGTCCGGGTCGATCCGTCGGGCAAACGCGGCCTTGATGTCGGCGACAGTCACGCGCTCGACATTAGCGACAAAATCCTCGAGGTAAGTAATCGGCAGCCCGTAAAACCCGATAAATCCCAGATACCCGTGGATCTTGCGGTTGCTGTCGATGCGCATCGGAAATCCGCCGATGATGTTTTGCTTGGCCGCAAGCAATTCCTGCGGCGTCGGCCCGTTGGCAACGAACTCTCGCAGGGTCTCGCGCACCACGGCCAGCGCGTTGGTCGCCTGGTCGCGACGCGTCTGCATGCCGATGATGAACGGTCCGGGCCTCTGCAGCGGCGAGAAATAACTGTACGCGGAATAGGCCAGCCCGCGTTTCTGCCGCACTTCATCGGTGATGCGCGACACGAAGCCGCCGCCGCCGAGTATGTGGTTGCCAACATACAAGGAAAAATAATCCGGGTCGGTACGGCTGATGCCGGGCGCGCCGATCAGGATATGACTCTGTGCCGCCGGATGCGCCACCATGCGCGTGATCGCCTGCTCCAGCGGCTCGACCCGCGGCAACACCGGTGCTGCGCCATTGGCGCGCGGCAAATCCTGAGTAAGTTGCTCCGCAACCGCCTCCGCCTCTGCCCGCGTAAGATCGCCCATGATTGCGACCACTGCCCGCTCGGCAACGTAATGACGACGGTAAAACGCGATCAGGTCGTTACGCGTCAGCGTGTCGACCGTCGCCACTTCGCCGCTAGACCGCAGCGCGTAAGGGTGGCGGCCATAAACCAACCGATAGAATGTGCGCGCGACCTGCGTGTCCGGCTTGAGGTCGGCTTCCTTCAGCGCTCCGATCTGCCTGACCTTCTCGCGATCAAGCACCGCAGCGGGAAAGGCAGGCGCACTCAATATCCGCACCAAAACATCCAGCGCCTGCCGGCGCTGCGGCAATGCCGACAGCGTGCGCAAAGACAGCCCCGCGCCATCGGCGTCGAAACGTCCGCCCAGCACCGCACCCACATCGGCCAGACGGCGCGCGATGTCATCCTCGGTCAGTCCGTCCGCACCCAGGCGCAGCAGGCTGTTGGTCATCGCCGCCACGCCGGATTTCTCAACATCATCGTATCCGTAGCCCGCGGGAAACTCCACGGACACGTCGATCATCGGCAGGCTGCGGTTGGCCACAAAATAAACCTTGGCGCCTGCGGCGGTCTGCCAGTGCTCGATCGGCAGAATCGCCAGTGCCGACTGCGCCATCGACAGCAGCGCAAGTGCGGCAATCGCCACAGAAAATAAACGGGGTTTAGCTGCCATGGCGCACCCCTGCCGGCGGCGCAATGCGGGCGGGCGCATTGTCGAGGGGCTGTGGATCAAGATAAGCGACCGTCACCCGGTCGTCGACCAGGTATTTTCGCGCGACCTCACGCACCTGGTCGGCGGTCACCTGTTTCATTTTTTCGATAAACAGGTCCAGATCCCGGTGCGACAACCCCACCGATTCGATCCCACCGATCTGTCGCGCCTGGAAAAACATCGAGTCACGCTCATAAACCTTGGCCGCCACTACCTGCGACTTGACGCGGTTGAGCTCGTCATCGGTTACGCCACTGTCCACAATGCGCTGCACCTCCCGGCGCAGGCCCTGCTCGACCTCCGCCGCCGTGCGCCCTGCCACCGGGGCACCACTGAGGTAAAAAAACGCCGGCCCGCGATTCACGCCATCGTAGCTGGCGCCCGCGGAGCTGGCGATACGGTCGGTCTTAACCAGCGTCTGCGGCAACCGCGCGGCAGCGTTGCCGCTGAGCACACTCTGCAGCATCTCCAGGGCATAAGGCTCCCAGTCTTCCGCCGGCTTCTGCAGACGCGGCACCCGGTAAGCCATCATCACAAAAGGCAGTTCGGCCGGCACCTTCACCGTCAGGCGCTTCGGGCCCAGCTGTTCCGGTTCGGTCTGCGGCTTGCGCGCCGGCAGGACCTTGCGCGGTATCGCGCCGAAATACTGCTCTGCCAGCGCAAATACATCCGCCGGCGCGACATCGCCGACCACGACGACCGTCGCATTGTTGGGCGCATACCATTTGTCATAGAACGCGCGTATGTCATCGATGGTCAGATTCTCCAGATCACTCATCCAGCCGATGATCGGATTGCGATAGGGATGCGCAACCAGTGCGGTACCCATGAGGCGCTCAAAGACGACAGCGTGAGGCCGGTCGTCGGTACGCCAGCGCCGCTCCTCCATCACCACCTTCAGCTCTTTGGCCACCTCCTCCTCGGACAACACCAGATTGACCATGCGGTCCGCCTCAAGGCGGAATGAAAGCGGCAGCGCAGACTTGTGCAGTGTCTGAAAATATCCCGTGTAATCGCGGCTGGTAAACGCGTTGTCGCGTCCGCCGGCAGCGGCGATCAGGCGTGAGAACTCCCCCGCGGGTACTGTCCGCGTGCCCTTGAACATCATGTGCTCGAGCACGTGCGCCACACCGGTCACACCACTCTGCTCATCGACACTGCCGATGCGGTACCACACCATGCTCACCACCACGGGTGCGCGACGGTCGGTTTTGACGATGACGCGCAAGCCATTTGCCAGTTCGCGCACCGCGACGTCGCCGCCCCCCTGCGCCGCAAACGCGCCGCCCGCAAGCAATGTCCATGCGGCAACCATGGCGATCAGATTCTTAATTATGGATTTCATCATTTCCCATTGTGCGTTTGACGCGGCAGCCTGTCGGACCCTGTATGGCCGCGCAATCCGGAAACATCAGCATCGCAACCACCGCGCCCTGCTAGAATTGTAACCAATTCAAAGGATAGTTCACCGGTGCGGCATGATAACGTGTCGCCCCTCTCAGACCACGTCATCCATGTTTGGTTTCAACAAGAACCGCGATTCCGACGCGCCCGCGACAGGCTGGCTGGCCCGCCTGCAGCAGGGGCTGAGCAAGAGCCGTGCACAGTTCGGCGCCCGGCTGAGCGGCCTTTTTGGAGCCGGCCGCAAGCTCGACGAGGCGTTCTACGAAGACCTGGAAACGGTATTGCTGACGGCTGATGTCGGCGTCCCCGCCACGACCCATCTGCTGGAGGCCTTGCGCGCGAGAGCGCGCCGTGAGCGCTACACCGACGCCGACCAGTTGCGTAGCGCCCTGCGGGAATCGCTGCTGGAATTATTGCGGGCTGCGGCGCTGCCGCTGGACACGGATAACCACCATCCGTTCGTCATCATGCTTGCCGGCGTCAACGGTGCGGGAAAAACCACATCCATAGGCAAACTCGCCCATTTCTACCAGGCGCAGGGCAAATCGGTATTGCTGGCAGCCGGCGACACTTTTCGCGCTGCCGCGCGCGAACAACTGGCCGTCTGGGGGGAACGCAACAATGTCACCGTGATTTCGCAGACGTCGGGCGACGCCGCCGCGGTGATTTTCGACGCCATCAACGCCGCCCGCGCCCGCGGCATCGACATCGTGCTCGCGGATACCGCCGGCCGGTTGCCCACCCAGTTGCATCTGATGGAGGAGATCCGCAAGGTCAAGCGCGTCATCGAGAAGGCACTGCCGGGCGCGCCCCACGAAGTGCTGCTCGTCCTGGACGCCAACACCGGGCAGAACGCGCTGTCACAGGTGGCGGCTTTCGATGCGGCGATTGGCGTCACCGGACTTGCGCTGACCAAACTCGACGGCACGGCCAAAGGCGGCATCATCGCCGCAATCACCCATAGTCGTGCCGGCGCGAAACCGATACCCGTACGTTTCATCGGCGTGGGTGAGGGCGTGAACGACCTGCGCCCGTTCGTCGCTGAAGATTTCATCGCTGCACTGCTGGACGCGTGACGCAGATTACACTCAGCAGCGTTCACAAACGCTATCCCGGCGGACATGAAGCGCTGGCCAACGTGTCGCTGACCATAGAGGCGGGCGAACTGGTGTTCGTGACCGGCCATTCGGGAGCCGGCAAGAGCACCCTGCTCAAGCTGATGGCGGCGATCGAACGCCCCTCGACCGGGTCGGTGATCGTCAACGGGCAGAACATCGGCACCATGCGCACGCGCGGCATCCCGTTCCTGCGCCGTCATTTCGGACTGGTGTTCCAGGACCACAAACTGCTGTTTGACCGCAATGTATTCAACAACGTGATGTTGCCGCTGGACATCAACGGTTATGACCGCCGGGAAGGCGCGCGGCGCGTCCGCGCGGCACTCGACAAGGTGGGGCTGCTGCACAAGGAAAAAGCGCAGCCGATCACCCTGTCCGGCGGCGAGCAGCAGCGGCTGTGCATCGCGCGGGCGATCGTGCACCGTCCCGCGATATTGCTGGCGGACGAGCCTACGGGGAATCTCGACGCGGATTACGCGGCCGAGATCGGCGCGCTGTTCCGCGACTTCAACCAGGTCGGGGTCACTGTGGTGCTGGCGACCCACGACACACAGCTTGCAGCGCGTCTCAGGCCGCGACTGATCGAAGTGCGCGCGGGCAGGCTGGCGACATGAGGGTCTGGCTTGCGGCACACCAGCGCGCTTTTTCCGCGACCGTCGCGAGGCTCGCGGGCGCGCCCCTGACCAGTCTGCTTAACATCACGGTCATCGGTACCGCGTTGGCGCTGCCGCTCGGTTTTTATATCCTGCTGTCCAATCTGGAGGGGCTGGCGCAAAATTATTCACCCCAGCCCCAGATCAGCATTTTTCTTGCAACGGACGCCAAGGAAGCGGACACGCGCGACATCGCGCAGCGGCTCAAAGCCCAGACCGGCATCGCGGGTTTCCGCTTCGTGCCGCGGTCCCAGGCACTGGAATCACTGAAAACACGCACGGGCTTCGCCGACGTCATTGCCGGGCTCGACCGCAACCCGCTGCCGGACGCCTTTGTCGTGGATGGCGGTCGTAATGCCGCCACACTGGATGGGCTGCGTGACCAGTTCGCGCGCTGGCCCAAGGTCGCCGAAGTGCATGTTGATTCGGACTGGGCACGGCGCCTCGAGAGCCTGCTCAGGCTGGGCCGCTACGCGGTGCTGATGCTCGCCTCGGCACTGGCGTTCGCGCTGATCGCCATCACCTTCAACACCATACGCCTGCAGATCCTGACCCAGCGCGACGAGATCGAGGTCGCCAAGCTCATCGGCGCCACCGATGGCTATATCCGGCGGCCCTTCCTGTATCTCGGCAGCATGATCGGCTTTATCGGCGGGGCGGCGGCATGGCTGATGGTCTGGGGTGCGCTGCTGGTGTTCAACGAACAGCTGCGTCCGCTGTCCGAGCTCTACGCAATTCCGCTGCAACTGGCGCACCTGAACAGCGCCGACAGCCTGGTGACGCTGGTGTTTGCCAGCGGACTCGGCTGGTTCGGCGCCTGGCTCTCAGTGCGTCGTCATTTGCATAGCTACAATCCAACATAAATAATTGTTTTTAAATAATTATTTATCGGTCTCCCGGGGGAACTCCCGGCTCGATTGGCACTCTTATATGGAGAGTGCTAAACTTCGACGCATGAGGGAGAACACCATGAACGCTATCGCATTACCCATACCTTCAGCCACCGGCAGTCTGGAAAGTTATATCCAGACGGTCAACCGTTTTCCGCTGCTGACGCAGGAGCAGGAGACGGAGTACGGGCGCCGCCTGCGCGACCATGATGACATCGAGGCCGCGCGCCAGCTGGTCATGTCGCATCTGCGCCTGGTCGTGTCCATTGCCCGCGGCTACGTCGGTTATGGCTTGCCGCAGGCCGACCTGATCCAGGAAGGCAACATCGGCCTGATGAAGGCGGTCAAGCGCTTCGACCCGGAACGCGGGGTGCGTCTGGTGTCATTTGCGATGCACTGGATACGCGCCGAAATCCATGAATTCGTGCTGCGCAACTGGCGCCTGGTCAAGATCGCCACAACCAAGGCGCAACGCAAGTTGTTCTTCAACCTGCGCAGCATGAAACCGGGACTGGGCACGCTCGGTGCCGAAGAGGTGCAGGCGGTGGCCCGCGACCTGGGTGTCAAACCCGAGGAAGTCGTCGAGATGGAAACACGGCTCGGCGGGCAGGACATGGCACTCGAACCGTCGGGTGACGACGAACGTGAGCAGTTTGCCCCGATCGCGTATCTGGCGGCCGACGATGCCGATCCGGGTGAGTCACTGGAGGCCTCGCAGACGGCACGCCTCCGGGGCGAGGGCCTGGAAAAAGCGCTGACCGCACTGGATGCCCGCAGCCGGCGCATCATCGAAGCCCGCTGGCTCACCGAAAAGGGCGCGGCGACGCAGCATGATCTGGCTGCGGAATTCGGCGTCTCAGCCGAGCGCATCCGCCAGATCGAAGCCAAGGCCATGGAAAAAATGAAAAGCCAGTTCACGGCCGCCTGACCGACCCTTAACTGCTGCGTATCAAAGCCCCGGCCTGCGCCGGGGCTTTTTCATTTCAGCAGCAGGCGTATGTCGTGCAGCAGGGCCGGAGCACCCGCTCCGTACTGGGCAAACAACCGCAGCCGCCCCTGCCCGTCGATGATGTAGGTTCCGGCCGAGTGATCCATGCTGTAACCGCCACCCGGTGACACCTGCTTCTGATAGAAGATCTTGAACTCCTTGGCCGTGCGCGCGATATCCTCCGCGCTGCCGGTCATGCCGAGGAAACTCGGGTGAAACGCGGGCACATAACGCTGCAACACCTCCGGCGTGTCGCGCTCCGGATCAACCGTCACAAACAGCACCTGCAGGCGGCCGGCATCGGCACCCAGTTCCTTCATGACCATCGCCATCTCGCCCAAAGTGGTCGGGCACACGTCGGGGCAATGCGTAAAGCCGAAAAACACCGTGACCACCTTGCCCTTGAAATCGGCCAGCGTGCGCGGCTTGCCATTGTGATCCGTCAATGCAAGCGTCCTGCCGAACGATGCGCCGGTCACGTCGGTCAGCTTGAATTTCGGCACGGCATCGTCGGTGCAGCCGGCGAGCAACACAACGGCGGCGACAAATGCCGCACACAGTTTCGGCAACAGCGGCCTCATGTCAGGCCCGGAAAAAGAATCTGCAGATAATGATCAATCAGCAGTGCGGCAAAAATCAGTGTCAGATAAAGGATCGAAAAACGAAATGTGCGCTTCGCCAGCGCATCGCTGTAATCTGTGTAGATCTTCACGGCATAAAACATGAACACCGCACCCAGCAGCAACGCCGCACCCAGGTAGGGCAGTCCGCTCATGCGCGTCACAAAAGGCAGCGTCGAGCAGGCCAGCAGAATGATCGTATAGAGCAACACATGCAGCCGCGTGAACTTGTCACCATGCGTTACCGGCAGCATCGGCACCCCCGCCTTTGCATACTCTTCCTTGCGGTACAGTGCCAGCGCCCAGAAATGCGGCGGCGTCCACGCAAAAATGATCAGGAACAGCGTCAGCGCTTGCGCCGTCACCTCGCCCGTTACGGCCACCCAGCCGAGCACCGGCGGCATCGCACCGGAAGCGCCGCCGATCACGATGTTCTGCGGCGTCATCGGTTTGAGGATCAAGGTGTAGATGATGGCGTAACCGACAAAGGTGGCCAGCGTCAGCCACATGGTCAGCAGGTTCACCCATTGGTAGAGCAATGCCAGACCGATCCCGCCGACAATGCCGGCAAATATCAAGGTCTCCAGCGGGGTGATCTGGCCGCGCGGCAGCGGCCGCGCCTGGGTGCGCGTCATCAGCGCATCGATTTTCTGCTCCACCAGGCAGTTAAACGCCGCAGCCGCACCGGCTACCAGCGCGATGCCCAGCGTCGCCGCAAACAATATGGGCACCGGCACCATCCCGGGGGTCGCAAGAAACATGCCGATCACCGCGGTGAACACGATCAGGGAAATCACGCGCGGCTTGGTCAGCGCATAGAACTGCTGGATGCGCGATGACAGCGGTGAACGAACAGCGGTGGATGACATCAGGTGGGGTGCCTCGGGTGAAGGACGAAGTTTATCACCACCATGCTCATCAATAAAATTGCCGCGCCGGCATTGTGCGCGGCAGCCACAGCCAGCGGCAGACCGGCCAGCACGTTGGTGATGCCGAGCGCGATCTGTGCCATCAACACCGCCAGCAGCACCACGCCCAGACGCACCAGGGACGGGTGACGCAGCAGTGCCCACGCGAATCCGCCGACAACAAATAACGTCACCAGCGCGCCGATCCGGTGTGTCCAGTGAATTGCCGTAATCGCGTCATAACTGAGGTGTGTGCCGGCCGCGGTCATACCCAGCTCGCGCACCAGCTGGAAACCATGCTGAAAGTCCATGCGCGGCAGCCACTCGCCGTGGCAGGTCGGAAAATCCACGCATGCCAGTGCAGCGTAATTGGTCGATACCCAGCCCCCGAGCGCAATCTGCGCGACGACCACCCCCGTCGCAAGCACCGCCCACGGCCGCAACCGCGATTTCACGACCGGGTCAATCTGCGCGGGCGCCTGCTGCCGCAACGCCAGCCACAGCAGCAGGGCCAGCGTCGCCAGTCCGCCCAGCAGGTGCAGCGTGACAATGACCGGTTTCAGCAGCATGGTCACGGTCCACATGCCCAGCGCTGCCTGCAGCACCACCAGCGCGAGCAATGCCGTCGCCAGTGCCGGGGATTGCGCGAGGGTGCGCCGCCGCACCCACGCCAGCACGGTGATCGCCAGTATGATCAGGCCGAGTCCGCCGGCGATATAGCGATGAAACATTTCTTTCCACGCTTTGCCCAGCGACACCGGCCCGTGCACACCGCCCTGCGCTTCAACAGCGCGCTCGATCTCACCGCGGGCATGATGCGGCGTCAGTTGCCCGTAGCAACCGGGCCAATCGGGACAACCCAGGCCGGCGTCCGTCAGGCGCACAAAGGCCCCGACGACAACCACAAAAAAAGTGTAAAAAACTGCGAACCAGACCAGCTTGCGGTACATGGAAAATCCCATTAAATCAACTACTTACAATGTCACCCGATGCGGGAAACCTTCAGCAGGCGATCGAGGTCCTTTTTCATACGGCTGGGATTGGCATCGCGCGGATAGCGCAGCACCAGGTTTCCCAGCGGGTCGACCAGATAAATGTGATCCGCGCGTCCCTGCTCATACGGCAGCGCGTCGAGCACTGCACTGTCGCGCACATCGACCATCCATGTGCCCTCAAATTCGACCGCCAGCTTTGCCGCCGGCTTGCCGCCGCCGGTCACCAGCCACACGCGTTCTATGCGCTCCGGGTACTTGCCCTGCGTCTTGCGCACCTGGCGGATCTGCCACAGCTTTTTCTCGCAATACGCATCGCAGGCCGCGTCATCTACGGTCAGGAACAGCCACTTGCCTTCGAGCTGTTTGAAGCTGAACGCGTTGCCGTCGGTCAGCCTGAGTGACGCGTCCGGCAGGCGCTTGCCCTCCATCAGCTGGCCGTAATTGATCCGGCCTTCGGGCTGGTAGATAAAGTACGCAATGAACGACGCCACAAACGGCGCGATGCATACCGCGGCAATCAGCCACAGGGTCTTACGGCTTTCGGGTCGGGCGTCTTTTGACATGAGTCACCAGGTAATAGATCAGTATGGCCAGGCTGATGGCGTACCACTGGAATGCATAGGCCAGATGGATATTGCGCCCAAGATCCGGGCGGCTCCAGTCACGGATCAGATCATCAGCCGGAGTTTTTTCCGCCGTCCTCTCCTGCTGGAGGACAAAGGGCTGCAACTCGAGTTTCGTTGCCTGGCGATAACGCTCGAACACCAGGTTCTGCCAGATATTGCCTTCAGCAACCTTGGTTGACAGTTCAAGAAAGCGTTCGCTGTAGGCCATCGCCACGCCGCGCACCACCTGCTCGCCCGACGGCGTGCTCACCTGCGGCAGACTGCGGTCCCGCGGACTCGCCACCCAGCCGCGATTGACCAGCACGTACAAATCCGATCCCGCGATCCGCATTGGCGTCGCCACGTGAAATCCCGGCTGGTGCTTGTACACGCGGTTGTCGACAAACACCGTGAGATCCGGCGCAAACTCACCACGCACCTCGACACGCCGGAACAGAACGTCATCACGTTCAATCAAGCGGCCGCCGACAGCCACCGCCGGCTGACGGCCCAGCATGTCGTAGCGCGCCTGCAGGTCTTCCTTGTATTGCGCGCGACCAACCTGCCACTGGCCCAGCGCGAGGGTCAGCAGAATGCCGAGAACGGCTGCCACTGTAGTGCCGGTGCGCGGGTAAAATTCCCACGTCGCAATTCTGATCACTGCCACCGCATCATCCATTGAGTTAAACTTGGCCCGGAAACGCCATGCGTATCGTCGTCATACTTTTCATTCTCGTCATTCTCGCCAGTCTCGGATCCGCCCTGTATTACATGGTCAAGGATCGGGGTGCAGGCGAACGCACGGCCAAAGCACTGACCATACGTATTACGCTGTCGATCGTGCTGTTCCTGCTGTTGATGCTCGGTTTTTACACCGGGGTAATCACTACCCAGCTTTAGACGCCGTCCGGCCCCGGCCGTTCTCACCGGGCCTCGTGGCGGGAAAAAAAACGCCGCGATCTCGCGGCGCCCAAATCCCCAAGCCTGGGGAACTTCCTCCCCGTGCGAATCGCGTTTGTCCGGTTTTGTCGGCCGTTTCCGCGATTCGCCGCCTGAATCTCTACAGCCAGTAAACGAATACGAACAATACCAACCAGACCACATCCACGAAGTGCCAGTACCAGGCCACGCCCTCGAAGCCAAAGTGGCTGTCGGCCTTGAAATGACCGGCAACGCTGCGGAACAGGATCACCCACAGCATGATAGTCCCGACGGTCACGTGAAAGCCGTGAAAACCCGTGAGCATGAAGAATGTGGCCCCATACGCACCCATCGTCAGCTTGAGGTTGAGGTCGGCATAGGCATGCACGTATTCGTAAATCTGGAAGCCGAGGAAGATCATGCCCAGCGCAATGGTCAGCACCAGGCCCCAGATCAGCTGACTGCGATTGTTCTTCAGCAAACCCCAGTGTGCCCAGGTAATCGTTGCGCCAGAAGTCAGCAGGATGGCGGTGTTCAACGCGGGGATACCCCAGGCGCCCATCGGCGAAAACGTCTCCTTGATGCCCGGTCCGGTTACCGGCCAGTCGGCCTTGAAGCCGGGCCACAGCAGCAGCTGGTGTTCCAGCGATCCCAGGTCCGGCACCGAAATCACCCGCATGTAGAACAGCACACCGAAAAAAGTAGCGAAGAACGTGACTTCCGAGAAAATGAACCAGCCCATGCCCCAGCGAAACGACACATCGACCTGCTTGTTGTAATTGCCGGCCTCGGACTCATGCGCGACCGTGGTAAACCAGCCGGCGAACATGAAGAACAGCACCAGAAATCCCAGTCCCAGCAGCGCGTAACCCGACGCCATCTGATTCACCGTAAATGATGCGCCAAAACCCAGCAGGCCAATGGCGATTGCCGCCACGATCGGCCAGTGCGACGGCTGCGGCAGATAGTAATTGCCTGACGTTTGATTCGACATATTCCCTTCTCCCCTGAATCCTTGCGATTGTCCCGCTTGCTTAAACTTGAAAAATCAACGGGTGACCCAGTGCACCACTGACACTATGGTTCCCACAAAAACCGCTCCGGCAATGATGCCGATGACGATCACCTGCGCCGGCGTCACTTCAATCTTTTCCGGCTCACCGCGCCTGCGGATACCGACAAAAGCGGACAGCACCATGCGCAGCACCTCAAAAAAGGAGGCCTTGCGCGGCTCACCCATCACCGCATCCGTCATCCCTGCTCACCGCGCTTCGCCGGTGCCAAGGACGCGCCCTTGACCTCGAAAAACGTGTACGACAGCGTGATGGTGTTGACATCCTCAGGCAGCGTTGAGTCGATCACGAACTGCACCGGCATCCGTTTGGCCTCCCCGGCCTGCAACGGCTGCTGCTTGAAACAGAAACATTCCATCTTCTTCACGAACGGCGCAGCGTGCTTGGGCCCGTAACTGGGAATGGCCTGGCCGACGATCGCTTTCTCGCCGTTATTGCGCACGTCGTACTCGACCTGAATCAACTCGCCGGGATGCACCCGCACACTACGCTGCACCGGACGGAAATCCCACTCCAGACCGTGTGCGTTGGCATCAAATTCCAGCGTGACAAAACGCGACTTGTCGACCTGCGTGTTTTCTACCGCGGCCGCCGGCCTGATCAGATCATTGATGCCCGTAACCTGGCAGATCTTCTCGTAGAACGGCACCAGCAAGAAGCCGAAACCGAACATGGCCACGGCGAAAATCGACAGCCGCGTCATCAACCGGCGATTGGCGCGCTCGCTTTTCATCGGGCCAGCAAGTAGTACTTGATCATCACGCCGAAGAAAAACGCAGCCACCAGCAACCACAGCAGGATTGCTGTGCGGCGGTTGCTGCGTTTGAAATCGGCGTGCGTGGACATCATTTCAGCACGGGCGGTTTTTCGAAGCTGTGCCACGGTGCCGGTGACGGCAGGTGGGTCCATTCGAGGCTGTCCGCGCCTTCCCATTGCCGTTCGGCAGCCTTCTCGCCGCTGGTGATGGTCTTGATGACGATGTAGAGGAACAGCAGCTGCGACAGGCCGAACCCAAACGCGCCGATCGTAGAGATCATGTTGAACTCGGTGAACTGCAGCGCATAGTCTGGAATGCGGCGCGGCATGCCGGCGAGTCCCAGGAAGTGTTGCACGAAGAACGTCACGTTGAAGAAGACCAACGACAGCCAGAAATGCCATTTGCCCAGCGTCTCGTTGTACATGCGACCGGTCCATTTCGGCAGCCAGAAGTAGATTCCGGCGAAGGCGGAGAACAGCGCACCGGCCACCATCACGTAATGAAAATGCGCCACCACGTAGTAGGTGTCGTGCAGCTGCACGTCAACCGGCACGATGGACAGCACCAGTCCGGTGAAACCGCCGAGCGTGAACAGGAACAGAAAACCAAGCGCGAACAGCATCGGCGTCTCGAAGGTCAGCGAGCCCTTCCACATCGTCGCCACCCAGTTGAACACCTTGACGCCCGTGGGCACCGCAATCAGCACCGTCGCATACATGAAGTAGAGCTGGGCTTCCACCGGCATACCGGCGGTGTACATGTGATGCGCCCACACCATGAATGACAGGATGGCAATCGATGCCGTCGCATAAACCATGGAGGCATAACCGAACAGCGGCTTCCGGGAGAACGCAGGGATCACCTGCGAGATCACGCCGAATGCCGGAATGGCAATGATGTACACCTCGGGATGACCGAAGAACCAGAATATGTGCTGGTAGAGCACCGGGTCACCGCCGCCCGCGGCATTGAAGAAGTGGGTGCCGAAATGGCGGTCCGTCAGCGTCATCGTGACCGCGCCGGCCAGCACCGGCATGACGGCGACCAGCAGGTAGGCGGTGATCAGCCAGGTCCAGCAGAACATCGGCATCCTCATCAGCGTCATGCCGGGGGCGCGCATGTTGAGGATGGTGGTGATGATGTTGATGGAACCCATGATCGACGACATGCCGAGGATGTGGATCGCAAAAATCGTCAGGTCCATCGAGGGTCCGGCCTGCGTCGTCAACGGCGCATACAGCGTCCAGCCCACGCCCGCGCCGCCGCCCGGCACAAACTGGGCCGCAATCAGCAGCAGTGCCGCCGGCGGCAGCAGCCAGAACGACAGGTTGTTCATGCGCGGAAACGCCATGTCCGGCGCACCGATCTGCATCGGAATCAGCCAGTTGGCGAATCCGACGAACGCCGGCATGATCGCGCCGAACACCATGATCAGGCCGTGATAGGTGGTCATCGAATTGAAGAACTCGGGCCTGACGATCTGCAGGCAGGGCTGGAACAGTTCCGAACGGATGATCAGGGCCATGACACCGCCGACCAGGAACATGGTGAAACTGAACCACAGGTACATCGTGCCGATGTCCTTGTGATTGGTCGATTTGACCCAGCGCATGATGCCGGAAGGCTTGTGCGCGTGATCGTCGTGACCGTGGCCGTGGGTGGGTGCGTGTGCTGCTTCCATTGAAGTCTCCTGAAGCCTGTATTAGTTCCGTGCGGACTTGATGTCAGCCGGCGCGACCGCGTCGCCAACCTTGTTGTTCCAGCTGTTCCGCGTATAGGTGATTACGCCGGCCAGATCGACATCGGACAAATGCTTGAAGGCATTCATCGCCGTGCCCTGCTTGCCGTTCAGCACCAGTTTGATCTGATCGGCGACCGGGCCGGTCACCAGCTTGGAACCGGACAGCGCGGGGAACGCGCCGGGGACGCCCATGCCGGTGGCCTGATGGCAGGCCACGCAGTTCTGCGCGTAGACTTTTTCGCCATGGGCTTTCAGTTCTTCGGGCGTCCAGGTCTTGTTGGGGTCAACCTTCGCGGCCGCCACTTTCTTCTGCTGCGCGCCGACCCAGGCGGTGTACTGGGCGGGCTCCATGACCTCGACCACGATCGGCATGAAGCCGTGTTCCTTGCCGCAAAGCTCGGCGCACTGCCCACGGTAGATTCCGGGCTTCTCCGCCTTGAACCAGGTGTCGCGGATGAACCCCGGTACCGCGTCCTGTTTGACCGCGAGGGCCGGCACGTACCACGCATGAATCACGTCTGCCGCCGTGGTCAGAATGCGAACCTTCTTGCCGACCGGCACCACGACATGATTGTCGGTTTCGAGCAGGTAATGCGGGTTAGCCTTGCGGCCGGCGACATCGGTGCCGTCGATCTGGGCGCGCGGCGTCGACAGCGTGCTGTAGAAGCTGATGCCCTCGCCCTCGCCTTTGAGGTAGTCGTAGCCCCATTTCCACTGATAGCCGGTAGCCTTGATCGTCAGATCAGGTTCCGCGGTGTCGCGCATGGTGATCAGCGTGCTGGTTGCCGGAACAGCCATCGCAATCAGAATAATCGCCGGTACCAGCGTCCACGCCACTTCGACCGCCGTGTTCTCGTGAAACGTCGCCGCCTTGTGTCCTACGGATTTTCTGTGCTTGAAAATCGCGTAAAACATGAATCCGAACACACCGATGAAAATAACGACGCAGATGACCGTAATAATGGTGTGCAGGTCATAGATCTTCTCACCGAGCAGCGTCTGCGGCGTCTGAAGATTCAGCTTGTACTCAGCCCATGCCGCAATCGACCAGAAAAACAACACGCTGGCAGCGGCCCACTTCTTGAACCCCTTGTTGCCCATTCTTCCCCCGCTCTTAAAACCTGATTGATCCGCTAAATCCACTAAATTCTTGCGTGGCCGACAAGGGCGCGCAATTCGCGCACCAGCAATTGCCGGCCTTCTTCGCCACAGTAACGCCCGATTTCCACCGCCCTGCCATGCGACCGCAACGAAACGGCGCCGGCCGCGCCCGCTTCCAGTCGCGCCCAATACCGGTCAAACTCAAACTGCTGTGCCAGCCCCCGTTCCCTGATCTGCACCAGGATGCGGTCGCCCCGCACCGCCAGCCGCTCGAAATCACTGGCACGCCGAAAAATAAACCACGCGGTCACACCGAGGGCGGCTATCTCGATCCCGGCAAACGGGATGATCAGCCACGCGCCGGCAGCCGCGAAACCCACTGCAATTACCAGGGAAAACAATGCCAATGAACCAAAAACCAGCAGCAGCAGACGTACATCCAGCGAGCTGGCATGGCGCTTGTAATATGTAAAGCTGGCGCCTTCCTGCTCCAAAATCGACTCGAATGGGGTCTCTCTGGTCAACGTCGCCGGCCATCCCTTGCAAACGCGCGGACTTTAGCACAACCGGCCGCACGGTCGCAACAAAAATGCCCCCTGAAAACAGTCGGTTTTCCCTCTCAAATGAAGGTATTAAAGCGGTTGATGTCAAGCGCCCGCGCGATTTTTTCCGGGCGCGGTTTTGTCGCGAATTTGACCTCGCCAAACAACGGCGCCTTGATCCGCGTGCGCAGGTCGTGCAAATTCTGCGCCGCCCGCGCCATGTCGGGGTCAATACGGTTGGCGATCCAGCCGGCCAGGCGCAAACCGCGCGACCGCATGGCCTCAACGGTAAGCAGGGCATGATTCAGGCAACCCAGGCGCAAGCCCACGACCAGCACGACCGGCAGTTCCAGCCTTAACGGAATGTCGGCGGCATTGAACGTCCGCCCCAGCGGCACGAGGAGGCCGCCGACGCCTTCCACCACCACTACATCGCACCGGCGCGCAAGTTGTGCGTAACGGTTCGCGATCAGTGTCATGCGCATGGTTTGGCCTGCCTCGCGCGCGGCAATGTGCGGCGCAACCGGCGGCGCAAAGCAATAGGGATTCGTCCATGCCTGCGGCACATCGACATTGCCGGCGGCCCGCAGTTGCTTCACATCGTCGTTATGCCAGATGCCGCGGCGGCGGGTGGCGCCGGCGGCCACCGGCTTCATGCCGGCGACCCGCAGGCCGGTCGCGGCCAATCCCCGCAGCAGCGCGCACGCCGCCAGCGTCTTGCCCACGCCCGTGTCGGTTCCGGCAATGAACACCCCGCGCGCCGGCATCTCAGCCACTTCCGGCCGGTTTGATGTCGATCACCGGCCGGCCCCCGGGGCCGACGCGCGGTGCCGGCCGCCAGGCATGTCCGTACACCACCTCGAAGGTCGCCGGCAACCGGCCATCCCGGCGCAAGGCTTCGTAATTACGTGTCACTGCCGCCAGCCATGCCTTGCCTGAAAGCGCCTGCGGTCGATCCACTGCAGCATTGTGCGCGCCGATCGCCTTCAGGTCGTGCATCAGTGCGCGCACGTCACTGTAGGTCAGCGTGAAGCTTTCCATATCGATCACCGGATCGGCGAAACCGCTCTGCACCAGCATGTCGCCGATGTCATGCATGTCGATAAACCCGCTGATGTGCGTGTGCGGGTCCGCGCCCGGTTGGGCCGCGCGCAATTCCCGCAGCGTGTCCGGGCCAAATGTCGCAAACATGAACAACCCGCCCGGCGCCAGCACGCGGCGAATCTCCGCAAAAGCCTGCGGCAACGCATTCACCCACTGCAACGCCAGGTTGCTCCAGACCAGATCCATGCTGCCCTGCGTCAGCGGCATGCATTCAAGGTCACCGCATACCGCCGCGGGCAAACGTCGCAGCAACCGTTGCTGCCAGGGTGCGGCAGCCCGCGCCTGCCGCAGCATGCCCGGCGCAAGATCAAGCGCAACGATGCGCGATCCCGGATAGCGCGCGGCCAGACCGCGCCACGCATTGCCGGTACCGCTGCCGGCGTCGAGGATGCGCGCCGGCCGGTGGCGGATGAAATCGAGGCGCTCCAGGCTGCGCCGGCACACCTCGTGCTGCAGCACCGCCGCCGCATCGTACGTGGCCGCGGCGCGGTCAAACGAACGGCGGACCGCACGCTTGTCGAACAGCGGTTTATCGGCCATGGCAGAAATCCGTCATCAGCCGGCTCACCTGCTGCGGCTCGGAAAGAAACGGCGCATGCGCCGCACCGGGGATCACTTCCAGCCGCGCCTGCCCCAGCCGGGAGGCCAGATACGGGCCCGCCCCTGCCGGCGTGATCTGGTCGCGATCCCCGTGCAAGATCAATGTCGGCTGAACGATGTCCGGCAGCAACGCGCGCAGATCCGTGGTCTGCAGCCACGACAGCGTATGCGTCAGGACATCACGACCCGGCAGCGGCCGTGCGCCCAGTGCCGCGTCCAG